>CALBNP010000138.1 GCA_937896505.1 uncultured Bacteroidales bacterium
GGCAGTGGAAGGAAAGTTGCAGATGCTTTTTGTGCCATCAGGTATATAGTTTCCATATTTTTTTTGCGAAAATATGATCTGAATTGAGGGTTTTCGTGTAGAAAAACTGATATGTGCTGCAAAAAAAAGGAGAGGAACGCAACAAGAAGTGCATCCCTCTCCCGAAAAAATGTGTGTAACTGAAAAAAATTATTTCGGAATCCTGAACATGCGGTTCCAACGGATGCCGCCGTTTTCCTTGTCTATGGAAAGCCATACGAAGACGGCCTTGCCAACGATATGGTTCTCAGGTACATAACCCCAATAGCGCGAGTCAGCTGAGTTGTGTCGGTTATCGCCCATCATCCAGTAGTAGTTCATCTCGAAGGTGTAAGTGTCGGCTTCTTGCCCGTCGATGAAAATCTTGTCGTTTTCCACTTTCAAGTCGTGAAGCTCGTAGGCGTGAATGATGCGTTCATACAAAGGCAATGTTTCAACGTCGAGTTTGACCGTCTCGCCAGCTTTCGGTATGTAGATAGGACCGAAGTTATCCACATTCCAGGGATACAGTTCCGGATTGTGAGGGAAGAGGCTGGCACTGGTTCCTTCGCCTACGGGTTGGATGATTTCGGTCACCTCGGTGATGAAAGGCAGTTTGCGCAACTCTTCGGCCACTTTCTCGCTGATGTTCAGAATGACGGTGTTGGGGTCGTTGGTGCGATAGCCTTCGGTGATGTTGTATTTCTCCAAGGTCTTCTTGTTGATGCATCCGTTGGTGGTCGTAACGCTGTAGTTGTGTTGCATGTTTTCGGGTTCAAAGGCCTTTTCTCCATTGATATACACCACGTCATCAATGATTTGCAGACTGTCGCCCGGCATGCCGATGAGGCGTTTGATGTAGTTCTCGCGCTTGTCGATGGGGTGGGCGATGACCTTGCCGAAATCTTCATGGTCGTTCCAAACATATTCGCGTCCATATTCGCGCACGAGGTCGTAGTAGCTCACGCTGCTTTGGAACTTGTCGCAGACGGTGTCGCCAGCAGGGTAGTTGAACACAATGGGGTCGTAGCGTTTGATGGTGGAAACGCCTGGATAGCGGTGATAAGGCAACTTGATCCATTCCAGATATGATTTCTTGGTCTTGCTGAATGGCAAGGTGTTGTGCACAAATGGGAATGACAACGGGGTGTTCGGACGCTTTGGTCCGTAGTGTATCTTGCTGACAATGAGATAGTCGCCAACGCAAAGCGATTTTTCCATGCTCGAGGTCGGGATGGTGAAGGCCTCGAAGACGTAGGTCCTGATAATCAGCGCAGCGACGACGGCAAAAATGATGGCGTCGAACCATTCGCGGCCTGTCGATTTCTTGGGTCGTTGTGTGGTGGCTGGGTTTTGGTATGGCGCATCTTTCACGATGCAAGGGAAAAAGATGAAAGGCAGGATGGCGGCCATGCCTTCTTCCCACACCTTGAATTTGCCGAAGCATTTGCCCAACTCGACGAGCATGAGCAGCAGCATGAAAATGTTGATGTAGGGGAACACGATGAAGAACCACCACCAGAACTTTTTCTGCTTGCCGATGATCTTCAGCATGACGAAGATATTGTAATAAGGAATAAGGCACTGGTAGCCTTTTTGTCCTGCGGCTTCGAATTGTTTCCAGCAGAATGCAAATGGGATGGTGAACAGTGCTGGAACGATGAGAATGAATAATATAAGTGACATGTCGTGTGTTTGATTTTCTTTATTAACGCAAAATGATTCGAAATCGTATTTTTATTCGCCAAACAAATCATCCATCGTGAAGCAACCATGTTTCCCGATGAGGAACTCGGCGGCAGCGATGGCACCTTGGGCAAAGCCTTGGCGGTTGAAGGCTTCGTGGGTCAGTGTGAGTTTGTCGGCAGGCGATTGTGCTTGCACGCTGTGGATACCGTTCACCTCGCCTTCGCGGATGGCTGTGACGGGCAACACGTTGGTGCCGGGTTGGACATCGAGACTCCACGAATCGTAGTCCTTGTTCACGGCGATGATGTCGTTGGCAATCTTCACGGCTGTTCCGCTGGGTTTGTCTAACTTATGGATGTGGTGTGTCTCGGTCAGTGCGAGTTGGTAGCCATATTTCTCGGCAAACGTGGCAAGTTGCTTGTTGAGTCGGAACATGATGTTCATTCCGATGCTGAAATTGGGCGCATAAAAGAGACTCTGTCCTTCAGCCTCGCAGCGTTGCCTGATTTCGGTCAGATGGTCGTACCATGCGGTGGTGCCGACGACGATGGGAATGTGAAGGTCGAAGCAGCGGAAGATGTTAGTCACGGCTTGGTTGGGCTGACTGAAGTCGATGGCGACATCGGCCCTTTTTAATAAAGGTGTGCGTTCCGCCCATTCGTTTTCATTGTCGATGGTGACAACGATTTCGTGTTGGCGGGCGAGGGCGGCTTTTTCCACTTCATGCCCCATTTTTCCATATCCCAAAAGTGCTATCTTCATATTTCTCAAAAGTTTAAGTTGAACGAAAGTCCTACTTGCGACAAAGGCGGTATCGTGTTGCCTTGCGTCCCGTTGAACTGAAAACATGGGTCGATGCTGAAACTCAGGTCGTCGCTGATGTCGTAGGAATAGAGGTGCCCATCAACGCAGGCATCCACGATTTGGACACCATACCAGGCAACGAGGATGATGGTATAGAGTTCGAAGTTGCGTCGGTAGCTTTCCTTGTAGCTTTGCAACTGCGATTCTTGATATTTGTTGGCTAGCTGTGTGGCATACTCGGTCATGACGGTGCCTGCGGGCAGGTCGCCAGTCTTGAACTCGTAGGCCATCAAGAAATTTTTGTACTCGTAGTGGTTGCTGAAGGAAAGATACCCCAATCCGCCTATACCTGCATATACAATGGGCACTTTCCACCATTTCCCGTTATAGATTTGTCCCAATCCGGGGAGGCAGGCCGACATGATGGTGGCGGTTTTGGCGCTGTGCTCTCTCTTGTGCTTCGTGACTTTTGCGGTGCTGACGATGGTGTCGGCGGTAATATCGTCGTGAATCGTATCAAATACAACGATTTGCGCTTCTGCTTCTGGGAAGCAGAAAAGCAAGAGCAGACCGATGATTGTCAGCAGTTTCCGCACGAAATCATTGCTTGTTGAAGAGTTCCATGATGCGGTCGAACTCGGCTTCGTCCTTGAAGTCGATGACCACGCTGCCGTGGCCTTTCACGTCGCGTTTCACCTTCACTTTGGTGTTGAGCGTTTGCGACAGCGACTTGATTTTGCTCTTGAAGTGTTCGGGGATGAAGTTGGTCTGCTTCCGTTCGCCATTTGCGCCTTTCTTGGCTTTCTCTGCCATTTCTTCGGTCTGCCTGACGCTCATCTCGTCTTCGATGATTTGCTGCAACAGTTTGAGTTGCTGTTCTTTGTCTTCGATGTTGATGATGGCGCGGGCATGTCCCATCGAGATGTGCCCGTCGCGGATGGCGATTTGCACTTCGGCAGGCAGTTTCAGCAGACGCAGGAAGTTGGCCACGGCGCTGCGGCTTTTGCCGACCTTCTCGCTGATGGCTTCTTGTGTCATGTGACATTCATCGACGAGGCGCTGGTAGGAGATGGCCACTTCGATGGCGTTCAGGTTCTCGCGGTGAATGTTTTCGATGAGGGCGAGTTCGAGCATCTGCTCGTCGTTGGCGATGCGGATGAAGACCGGAATCTTGCTCAGTCCTGCCAGTTTGGAGGCTCTCAAACGACGTTCACCTGAGATGAGCTGATATTTGTTATAGCCGAGTTTTCTGACCGTAACAGGTTGAATCACACCTTGTTCTTTGATTGACTGGGCGAGTTCTTCCAATGCGGTCTGGTCGAATTCGGTGCGGGGTTGGAAAGGGTTGGCTTCGATGAGGTTGATGTCGATTTCGGCAATGGCACCGGCCACATAGTTACCCGAAATGTCGCGGCTGGTGATGTCGGTTTCGGGACTTTGCAGGAGTGCGTCGAGGCCGCGGCCCAAGGCTCTTTTCTTGTTGTCAGGCATGGTGAAAATCAGTTTTTGGTTGATATGTTGTTCTTTTCCAGTATTTCGCGTGCAAGGTTGAGGTAGTTGATGGCGCCGATGCTGCCTGCATCGTGCATGATGATGGTGCGTCCGAAGCTGGGAGCCTCGCCCAAGCGGGTGTTGCGGTTGATGATGGTGTCGAAAACCATGTCCTGGAAGTGCATCTTCACTTCTTCCACCACTTGCTTCGAGAGGCGCAAGCGTGTGTCGAACATGGTGAGCAAGATACCTTCAATGTCTAAGTCGGGATTGAGGCGTGTTTGCACTATCTTGATGGTGTTGAGCAATTTGCCGAGACCTTCCAAGGCGAAATACTCGCATTGGACAGGGATGATGACCGAGTCGGATGCGGTGAGTGCGTTCACGGTGACCAGGCCCAGCGAAGGCGAGCAGTCGATGATGATGAAGTCGTAGTCGTCTTTGATGCCGGCCAGCGATTTCTTCATCATTTGTTCGCGTTCGGGCAGGTTGATCATCTCGATTTCGGCGCCTACGAGGTCGATGTGGGCGGGGAGGAGATAGAGGTTGGGAGTCTCAGTCTCCGCGATGATGCTCTTGGGGTCAACGTTGTCGATGATGCATTCGTAGATGCTGGTTTCCACCGCCTTGGGGTCAACACCCACGCCCGATGTGGCATTGGCTTGAGGGTCGGCATCGATGAGCAGCGTCTTGTGCTCAAGCACGGCGAGGCTGGCTGCGAGGTTGATGGCTGTCGTGGTTTTGCCGACGCCACCTTTTTGGTTGGCAATTGCTATAATCTTACCCATATATTGTTTCTGTTCTTGTTCGAAAAATAAGGCTACAAAAGTACGTATTTTGCCTTGATTTATTATGGCAGTTCTTTGGAAAGTTATCAACAAAACAAAAAAGTGTTGATAAGTGCAAGATTTTCTTGTTTTTCACGATTACTATATGAAAACGACCTGAAAAGTGACAGCTGAAGAGTTCAAAAATGTCATCCTAAAGTATCATTCCTCCATGAGACGCATGGCCGAAAGTATGTTGAACGACAACGATTTGGCTGCTGATGCCGTTCAGGAAAGTGTGATATGTCTTTGGAATAAAAGGGAAGATTTTGGACGCATGGAGAAGAAAGAGGCTTTCTGCATTACGGTTGTGAAACGCCGTTGCGTTGACATTTTGCGGCAGCAGTGGCCATCCGAACCGATTGGCGAAAAGGTGATTATGATGGAAGAATCTTCGGCAGATGAGAATCTTGAAGAACGCTATCGAATGGCTCGTATGGTGATTGACAAGCTGCCTGAAAAACAACGTGAGGCCATCTTGATGAAATATGAAGAAGACTTGCCGAATCGCGAAATTGAGAAGACTTTGAATGTCAGCAGTGCGAACCTGTACACGATTTTTTCGCGTGCCTACAAATCAATCAGGGAAACAATGGAAAAACTAAATGACTATGAACGAGGGAAATAATATGGAAAAAGAAGTCAAGGAACTGCTTGATACTTTGAAGGAATATGGCCGCGACCAGCGGCAGAAAAAGCAAATCGACGATTTGATTGATAGCCTTGCAGCAAAGGAAACGCAGCGGAAAACGATCCCGTTGTGGCTGAAAACCGCCATTGGAATTTCGGCTTGTGCCTTGCTGTTCTTTGTGCTAAAGATAGCGCAAAGCCCTCAGAAACGGAATCGATGGAAATGGCACATTCGGTTTTGCCGCAAGACGAAGAAATTGTGCTTGATTCGGTTGCCATCCAAGAAGAGACTCTGACTGAAAATGTTGAAAAACACGATGTTGAATGTCCAGCTGCCGAAAGGAAAACTGTCGTTGCACAAAACGTTGTGGAACAAGCTGAGCGTAAAATTGATGCCGATACAAAACGGGAAATGACTGAAGTTGTTGAAAATCAAGAATTTGTTCAAGTCGATACTTCGCTTGCCGCTCAACCGGCTCTAGTTCACGAAGATTCAATACAAATTGCTGATACTCAACCTGAACCTGCGAAACATCGTGTTGTGCGTGCAGAGAATCTTGTCGCTTATGATGATGTGGCTACAAGGCATAAAAATAGAAGGAAAAAGTCGCGAATAAATGAAAGCGGTGCTATCGGATTGCCGCAATATTCTGCCAGCGAAGGTTGCATGCTGGCGTTTGAAATCAATACGGAATTAAATGATTAATAATTAAATAGGATTTATCATGAAACGTTATTTTTTGACATTATTTGCGGTTTGCACTGCGTTGTTTGCTGTGGCGCAAGAGGAAATCGCCATCGAGCAAAGCATTTCGGGAAAATTCAACAAGCTTGAAATCGAGTCAGGCTGGAAGGTGAAACTGCTGAACCGACCTACTGATAGTTGCTGTAGCATCGCTATTGTCACTGATGAGAAATGTCAGGAAAAAGCCTGTCAGACAAAACTTTGCAGACTTTCTGGAAAGACTTTGACCATCTTTGAAAACAACACTTTGCCCAAAGGAACGGTGGTCGAATTGCGTGGAAAATTCGAACTTGAAAGCCTTTATGTCGATGAAAGGTCAGAGGTTTTTGCCGATCGGATTGAAGCTGTTGATTCAAAACATTTTAGTTTTGAAGTCGCAAAACTTGCATCGTTGCACATTGGGCATTTGCATTCGATTGGCCAACCTAGCATTCGGGTTTCGGATGCAGCGGAATTGCAGATTGACACCTTGACAGGCGAAAACCTTCATGTCTGGATGGGTGATAGCAAGTTCCGCTATGGCGCGAATCTGATGGACGGGAATCTGACTGTTAGGGAAACAGAACCGAATCATTATGCAACTTATATCCCTGAAGGAGAGTTTGTTAATCCGAAGCATAAGTGGGAGCAAAACGATACGCTCCGTCATCTCACGTTGATAAAGGATTATGAACGTCTGTGGAATGGCACTATTACTGGCGGCTTGACTTGTGGCTATCGTTTCTTGCAAACCCCGAAAAACTTTGATACAAATCCGTATGCTTCTTTCGGAGTAGTTTCCTTGTCGGTTCCCTTTGTCACGGGTTTCAACTTGAGCAAAAACTGGACGATGCAGACGGGCTTGCAATTCGATTTGAATATCCGCCGCATGGCGCATCCGGTGACTCAAGATGGTTGTGGTTTGATAGCTGTTGATAATCAGCTTCCTTCGCGGCAGAATATTGTTACCAATACCTATCTTACAATTCCCGTCAATTTTTATTGGAAAATCTCGAAAAGAGGCGAAGCGTTGGGCTTCGATGTCAATTTTGGCCGTCGTCTTGGGGGCAGTCTGTTCACACGCGAAACGACGACCTTGGGAAATTCGAGCAGCCAGGAATCAATCACTGATTTGTTTAATCCTTGGAAAATTGAACTTGGAATCGGATTGAGCACCAATGCTTTAGGCATAATTCATGGCGTGCGAATCTTTACAAATCTGTTGCCTGAATTTAGTAACGCTTCTATTAAGCCAATGAGCACTATTGGGATGGAAATAAAACTATAACTAACTGTTTTGGAATAATTATAAATAACTGTAAAATAGATAAATAAGTAATAATATGAAGAAAATATTTGTTATTGCATTTGTTGCTGTAGTTGCATTTTGCTCGTGCAAGAAAGAAGGAGTTAATCTTATGGAGGAAATTCCTGAACTGAAAGGTGAATGGATTTGGACTAAGACTTATGTTGGAGGTGTTGTTGGAGTGGTACATGCTGACCCGACTTGGGAAAAGGTTTTAATCATTGATTTCAAGGGTAACAATACCATTACTGTCAAATATGATGACGAAACCATCGTGAGCAGTGTCTCTTATGCTTGCGAGAAGGTTTCTGATGATACATACGGCAAATATTTGATTTCCTTGCCGAAGGGAGTGCGAAGCAAAATAGCTGAAAATCTTGGCTTTTCCGAAAGTCATATTGTCGTTGAAGGGTATGTTAACCTTAACCATAATGTGATTGATAGTGCTTCGGAAGTCTTGGATTTATGCATCACAGATGTGGAAGGCAGAGATGTGGGTGTTGAGGGCGGCAGTGATTTTCATAGCTGCTCAATATTCGTACCGAATAGGACTGTATTGTTCGAATAGAGAAGTGCTGTGTATCAATAAATAAATAAGGTCGTGCAAAACGCACGACCTTATTTTTAAATCCTTGTTAAATAATCAATTAAGACTTATGATTTACTTATCCAGTTCGTCAAACCATTTCTCGATGTTGTTGTTGTCAACTGGGCTTTCGCTTTCGTCGTTGAAGCGTGCTGGCTCTTCGTTGTAATCTTCTGGATATTCGCCGGTTTGGATGAAGTTGATGGCATCATTCAGGCCTTTGGCAACCTTCTCAAAGTCTTCCTTGTAGAGGAAAATCTTGTGCTTCTCGAAGAAAAAGCGGTTCTGTTCGGCATCGAAACGACGTTTGCTTTCGGTGATGGTAATGTATTGATCGTCTCCTTTTGTAGTCTTTACATCAAAGAAATAAGTTCTTTTTCCAGCTCTCACAGCCTTGGAGTATAAACCTTCCTTGCTGTTCATTTCATTTTCTTCCATCATGTCTTTCAATAATTTGTGATATTTCTAATGTGTTCTTTGTTGTTTGAAAATCGGGCAAAAGTAAGAAAAAATTGAATAGGGAGATTTAATAAGTTTTATTTTTGCAGTTCAAAATGTAATTGCAATGGAACTGAATCTGAAACGCCCCATCGCTTTTTTCGATTTGGAAACGACGGGCCTGAATACTGCACACGACCGTATCGTCGAGATTAGTGTGCTGAAAATCAATGTGAATGGTGAAGAAGAACAACGCGCTTGGCTTTTGAATCCTGAGATGCCGATTTCGAAGGAGGCCTCTGAGGTGACGGGCTACACTGACGAACTTGTGGCCGACAACCCCACGTTCCGCGAAAAAGCCAACGAGATTGCCGCGTTCATCGGCAACGCCGACTTGGCGGGCTACAACATCCTGAAGTTCGATGTGCCGATTCTGGTGGAAGAGTTTCTTCGCGTGGATTACGATTTCGACATCAAAGGCCGCGACTTGATTGACGTGATGAACATTTTCATGAAGATGGAACCGCGCACGCTGAAAGGTGCCTATCGCTTCTTCTGCCACGCCGAGATGGAAGGTGCCCATGGCGCATTTGCCGACACGAAAGCCACTTACGATGTGCTGAAAGCCATGCTCGACCGCTATGAAGGCGTTGAATATGAGGATGGTAAGGGCAACAAGTCGCAAGGTCCGACCAACGACATGAAACAACTCTCTGAGTTTTCGGCCCACCACAAAAATGCCGACCTTTCGGGACAAATCATTTTCGATGATGAAGGCAAGGAAGTCTTCATGTTCGGTAAGCACAAAGGCAAGCGCGTGGAGGATGTCTTCCGTCAGGAACC
>CALBNP010000139.1 GCA_937896505.1 uncultured Bacteroidales bacterium
ACCTTCTCGCTGAAAGGCGATAGCCAAGCCCCGTGCCGCGCTTCGACAACAAACAGGTCATCGTCGAATTTCACGCCGTTGAATTGCGTTCGCTTTGTCTGAAACAAATGCCTGATGGCCGTGTAGGTCGTGCGGGCATTGTGCGGGAAAACGAGAGTGGTAGTTTGCATGGGAAGAAAGATTTGGTTAGCATTTATTTGTCATCATAATGTCCTTCAAGTTCAATTACCAGAACCCTAACAGTTTCTTCATATACGTCATAAATCATCCTGTCACAAGCGGTCAAGCGCCGTGAGTAGGTGATGCCGTTTCCACCGACTAACGCTTCAGGATGCCCTGTGCCTGTCTTCGGATGCTCTTCAAGTTCGGGAAGCAACTTGTACAACTTATTGAAAGCGACAGGATTTGACTTCTTCCATTTCTTCAAGACCTTTACTGCATCTTTTGAATATGAAATGCTGTAGCTCATATTTCATCCATCCATTTTTGGGCATCTGATGCCGACTTGAACGTGATGGCTTCGCCGTTTTCAAATTCTTTGCGGGCTTTGTCGATTTTCTGCTGCAATGATGGAGAAATTGCCAAATCTTCATTTTTGACAGGTATTATGGCATAGATTTTCTTGCCTCTTCTGATGAAAATGTCTTCGCCGGCATCGGTCCTTTCGAATGTGGCGGCCATATTGTTTCTGAAATCTCTTACTGTAAGTGTATTCATTTTCTTGGTTGTTTTGGCTGCAAAATTACTGGTTTTTCATTAATCATGCAAGTTTTGTGTACTTTTTTGTGTACACAAAAAGAACATCGCCCTCACCTTCTCGCTGAAAGATAACCGTGTAGGTCGTGTGGGAAGGTGAGGGTGATGGTGGCATAAGAAGAAACTATAGTGTTTGTTTCAGAAACAAAATATTGATAGTTATTCTAATAACGAACTATAAACAGATAATTGATCATTATATGCTTTTTCGATTGCGTCATTATATTTGTCAATCAATGAAAGCATAGTGCTCTTTAACACATTGACATCTTTGCTTCGGCTTGCCGACAACAGTTCGGAACTAGCATCCATCATTGAGAAACGAATTTGAGCGCGACGAGTGACTCTATCAAACAATTCGTTTTTCTTGTCATCATCAACAACGGTTGATCGAATTTCTGATTTTAACATGGAATTTTGTTGCCCTAAATAATTATCCCATTCTTTTGTGATATGGGAATGGGCTGATTCCATCGTTTTGTAAATTGAATTGGATAATTTTGAATAGTCAATTTCGTTGGTCTGTTGTTGGTCATCACAGTGTGCAGTTCCCTTTTTATTTTTAAAATACATCACGCCACCTATTGCTCCTGCACATAATCCAATTGCTGACAGCCATTTAGCTCCAGAGCAAATCCCGATCAACAAGCCCAAGGCACCTCCTCCTGCAATAAGTAATGGAGTCTTGTCATTATTCTCAACTTTTTCACTGTGCCCTATTGCCACATCTTCAGGGAATACTATTGACCGCATTCTTTCATTCAAAAAAGAAACAATTTTGTTCTTTTCTTCATTAAGTGATTCTTTCACTTTTATTACAACATCTTCAATCATAATTCTTTTGATATATTGATTAAACCAGATTCAACTTGCCTTAGCTGTCCTAATTTATTAGTTTTGTCTTTTAAATCCTTTTCAAGTTGTAACAATTCTTCTTTCATTTTGTCGGAAATGCCATTGATAAAATCATTTTTTCTGTCTTTGAAAAGGCTAATGCTATTTTCTCTTGCTGCGAGCAAAGCATCTTCAACTTCTTGATGCAAGCCACTAACGATGCTATTCACCGCATTACGAACTTCATTCTTGCATTTTTCAGCAGCAGCATATATTTGGCTTCTGGCTTCACTCTCCTCGCAACAACATTTGTGATAACTGAGTTCATCCATGCCGTTTAATGAATTGTTCAAATTATCATTAAATTTTTCCTTCATCGTGTGAACATCCAAAGTGTTGTTTGATAACATTGAATCTAATATTTCATCCAAGATATTTCTTAACATTTTAGCATTCAGAAGGCCCTTCTTGTCTTTTAATTCGTTTTCGGTAATTATTTGACCAATTCTTTCAGAGATTATTTTCCTTAATTCGGATGTCTTTGAATTCCAAACATCCAATAGTTTGTTAAGCGCTGCTTCAAGTTGTTTAGACAAGCCATCTATCAGTTGATATAATTCCACCTTTTCGTATGAGCATTTGAAAGATCTTGTACTTTCCCAAAATGTTGATGTCCTATGGAAATCACGTTCAACAGTTGTGGTTGGCACACGCCCTCCCCAATGGAAAGAGAATTCATTTAAACATTCTTTCACAAATCTCTCTGCTGCTGATTCGGCACGGTTCACAGTTGTGCCTATATCACTCTTGATTTCTTTAATGATAGTCTCAGCAATTTCTTTTTGCTCTTGAATGCTGTTTAAATCACCATTTTCCAATGCCTCAATTCTTCCCTTGAACACTTCGATTTCTTTGTCAAATTCTTTCTTCAAGTTTTCGGAAGTATTGGCAAAGTATGAATCCACTTTCTGTTTGATGATAGTTTCCTTGTTTTTGGTGAATAAGCCTTCCAAATAGTCGGAACGAATGACATCCATCTGAGATAGATCAAAAAATGTGGAAACGACATCTTCTTCTGTCGAAAAGAAACTTGGATAGAAATGTTTCATTTGTTCCACAACATGCTTTTCCGTACTGTCTCTCCTATCAGGCTCTTTTTTTGCAATCGAATAACCAATACCTGAACTCACATCAAAAATCGGGTCGTTGCCTTTGTAGTTGGATGTGGCGATATTTCTTTTGTATTGACCATTCAATTTGCATTTGCAATCTTCAATGGCAGCACCAAGGTTGTCTTTGAAATCATCGACAACTGATTTTTCTCGTAAAACAGAATCAAATTGACTGGCAATAAGAACTACTGTTCCAATGCCTTGGTCTCCAATTCTGCTTGTTAAGAATAACACATCTGTACTGTCAAAAAAACGTCCTGAACGGCTCAGGAAAAACACGCCATGACAACCTCTCAAGAACTCTCTTGTGCGCTGCTCGCGGGACAAGACAGGGTCGTTGACTCCAGGAGTGTCAACGATTTGCACTTCTTTTAGCCTGTCGTCGTGCAAGTTGACAGTCAGGCATTTTGTGACGGAAGTAAAATCTCCATTTGCTCCAACATATTTTTCAAGCACATCTTGAAGGTCTTTTATGCAGGAAAATGAAATTTCTTCTTTTTTTGCAACTGATTGTATTTTGCTATTCGCCAACCTGCCGCAATTCATTACCATTTCTTTTGCAGCAACACATTCTTCAGGAATCATCGCCTCTATTTGAGACATTTCCAAAGATGGATTTGCACCTTTCATCTCCTGAACGATGTCGTCGTATGCCTTTGCGCGGTCTTCAAAGACCTGCCATTCCTTTTTATTGTAATACTCAACAATAAAGCTATTCTCTTCGCCATACTGAATCATTGTCAGTCCTGCTGTCATCGGAGTTGAGGCTCGTGGCAAGACATTCTCCCCATCAAAAAACAGGGAGTTGAGGAATGATGATTTGCCAGCCTTTACTTGACCAACAACACCGATTTTAAGGATATTGTTTTGTTCTTTAAGCTGCTTGCCGCCTTCGCTTACGGAATTGATGCAATCCTTAAGCCTATTTATTGATTTCTTAATGTCGTCTGCATCAACTGTGTCAAAGACTTGCAGTTTTTCCGATAAGTTTTTGAAAACCGTATCGCAATTATTAAGTGTGATTTTCATAGTTAGAATTTTGAAATCCAATCAGTAAATGTGTTTTTCTTTGATAGTTCGACAAGTGATTTGGATTGGCTAACCAACGATTTGTCAGCCTTAATCAGCAGTTCACAAATGTCCCGATAATTGAAAATGGCAGCGGTCTCGAGTGCATTGTAACCTCGGTTGTCTTTTCTTGCCAAGTCTGCATCGTGCGTGATGAAGAATTTCACCATTTCGTTGTTACCCATTCTGCAAGCCAATGTGAGAGGTGAATAGCCCTCGGAATCGCACTTTGTAATGTCAACGCCATTGGAGAAACAACCTAAGAAACGCTTGAAATTATCTGCATGAATAGCTGAGAAAATATCATTGTCATCATCCACTGGCAATTCCTGCAATTTTTCCATGTGGTTTTTGATTATGTTCTTGCAACTGTTGTAACATTCTTGCAATGAGCGTAGAATCTTTGGCCTATACTCATTTAATAAAGTCCTAAGATTGCACTCTTCTTGGATGCTATCAACCAAGTTCTTGCAGTTTTCTTCCTCTTGCTCTCGGTATTGCTTGATTTCTTCAAGGGTTTTATTCAGAAGCTCTTGGACTCTGTTGCATAAGTCTTCTCTATGCTCATGTTCCCAATACTTGTATCCGCAATCAACGTTAATTAGCGAATTAAATCTATCTATCGAAAATTCCTTTCTTCTTTCCAATGACGAAGTATCAGAAAAGGCGCCTCTCTTGTTATACCATTCGACTTCTCTATTCAAAGAATCCCTCCAACCATCCATTGCCTTATCGAAAAAGTCCAATCTACGATTTGCAGCATCCATGATTTTGTCATAACTGTCAAGGACAACATCACGGATGTGCTTCATTTCGTCATTATTCTCTTGCTTCACTGAATTGTACAATTCTTGGCATTCTTTCTTTTCGTTAATGCTTTCTTGACGTTTGTTTTCGTAGTTATCGGTGGTAACTTTTGAAGAATTCATTTCTTCATCGAATCTGCCTCCAATGGCATTTTCCGCAATCTGCAAATAGTCTGATGTTCCATTGGCTGATACAAGTATCTTGAATAATTGGTTCACTGAATGATTATTCAACGATTTCATTCTGACTTTGTCGTCAACACACGATATGCCGATTATGTCGTCTGGTATTCTAACCAATTCCTTTTGGCAAATCGTTGAAGCCGCTTTCATAATCTTATCCACTTCCAAATCAGGCTTCTTATCCATCTTTGTGAAGAAGATAACCAAAGGCATATTTTCTTTTTCTTGTTGAACACGTTTTAACATCTGAAGGTCGTTGTTCGTGATGGTTCCTGCATCAATATCAATGCACCAAAACAACACATCAGCATCACTGATGGCTCCCAAGGCTGTTTCAACATCTTTGGCTCTGTTTTCAACATTCGAGTTATTCGAATTATTGTAACCAGGAGTATCAACGAAAGTTATTCCATTTAGGTACGGATAACTTGGTGTAGGAACCTCCATGATGATTTTGTTCAAAACTGATGCAATGTACACCTTCGACTTTGAAGCATGTTGGACACAAGCCAAAACGTCCTTGTTCAATAATACGACATCGTTTTTTATATTCTCACCACGCACAATTAAGTTTCTTGCTGAGGTTGAACAGTTGATGTGGGTGTTGACCATAGAAACCGGATCGATTCCAGTAGGAAGCAAATGTCCAATACCGGTAAGCGAATTAAGCAATGAAGATTTTCCTGCGCTATAGCCACCGGCAACTGCAATTTTCAGGTTGGCAGATACGTCTGCAAGTAGGGAGAGCACAAGGTAATTGACTCCAGATCGACAGTTGTCAACGAGGTCTGGCTTGTATAATGTGAAGCCTTTGTCGTTGATTTTCTTTTCAAAATCGTCCAAAATGTCAAAATAGGAATCAAAGCAATGATCGACATCTAAATCTCTTGATGCCGTGCAGATGTGAGCAATCAAGTCTAACACCATTTGTGGGTTTTCGTACATGTCAATCTTCATAACCGAAGACTTTTCTTTTCCCATGGCGGCACTTTTTTGTTGAATGTTTCCAAGTCCCATAATAGTGAATTTAATTTTTTAACGAAGATAATTTTTCAATGGATTGTTTCAATAATTCGGTTTTTGTACGAATAACGTCTTCAGAATCAGATTGTTCTTTCTGAATGGCAGAAATACTGTCATCAAACTTTTGCGCTTCATCAATGATGCGTTGTTTGATTTCTTCCAAAGCGGCTTGGCGTTGTTCGCCTAAAACCTTTTCGATTTCAGGACGCAATGTATTAGTTACTTGAGGAAATACATTTGCGCAAAGATTGGTGCGAATTTCGCTGATAACTTCATTTTTGCCTTTGCCAAAAACTGACTTTAAGAAGTCTGGTAGATGACCTATAAGTTTGTCAGCAATCAAATCTGCCAAAATCGGCGGCACTTCAAAGAATGCCAAGACTGTTGAAAGGACTGTATGGGCAGCATTTTGAAGTTCTTCATTATCAAAAACATCATCAAGTGAATTGTCCGGCAACACACCACTAATGTCAAAGGTAAAATCGCGCAGACTATTATCCATAATATCTTGGTACTCTGATATTTCTCTCTTGTATGAATTGATCAAGACAGGACGGATTGTTGAAAGTATTTCAGCTTTGAATATCTCCAAATCATCCTTGTTTTGAATCAAGGTCATTGCGAGTTGAGTTGCTTTGCCTTTCAGCGCATTTTCGATATCATACAAGATGTCACCAGCAGATTCTTCCAAGGGTTGTGCTGAATCGTTGTTGCGTTTCAATGCTTGCAAAGCATCTTCTTTGCGCTCCTTTAATTCTTCAATTTCCTTTACGTAATCCCTTTTTCCATTCACGAGTAAAGTTTCCTGCTTCTTCAGTTCGAAAATGATAGAGTCAACAAAAGTGTTTATCAAAGATGCATATTTTTGTGTCAGCAATTCTTCACCATCCATGCTGAACAATATTTTTTCAACATCTTCATATTGCTCGCTTGAAGAAGATGTCAAACCGACAAATGTTTCAGCACCAATAAGTTTCTTTGCCAATTGTCCGATGTCTGTCTTTACTTTTTCGGCTTCTTCAAGCGTTTTCTTGTCGCTCTTAGTGACAAGAACAGCAGCAGACAATCCGTAGTTCTTAATTTCGTTAATGAATGCCATCGTTGACGAACAAAGAGTTCCCTGCTCAACATCAACAGCAATAATGAAAAATGTTCCTTCTTTAAGATAGTTTAAAATAGCATTGTTATGGGCTTCAATACCAGAACCAATGCCAGGCATATCAACAACGACTATGCCATTGTCGTTAAGACGTTTGATCTTCTCATTGTTCAAGAACACTTTCACAATGTCTCCAGGACCAACTTGAAGATTCTCGATTTCGCTAACATTGACAGTGTCATTCAGTTTTCCATCTTTCCAAACCTCAAGTTTTTCTTGGTTCGCAAACCATAATTCGTATGATACGGCTGTAGTTGGATTGATGTCAGTTGGAAGTATTTTCCTGCCAATAATGGAATGATTAAGCAATGTGCTTTTGCCGGCACTGAAATCACCCACAACTGGGATCTTAACAAATGTATCCTTTATAATTCTGTTTTTCAGTAATGCGGCTGTCTCGCTGATGCCATTCATTACAGATTCAACATTAATGCTTTCTTGTGCAATTTTAATTGCATCTTCAATTACTGAAATGTAGTGTTCGCTAATTCTCATATCACTCTTATTTTATTGTTTCAATTTTCTATCCAATTCTCTCCACATCTAACCAAGCCATGCTCAAAGCGCCGGCTTTTCTGATGTCTCACCACGTCAACGCTCATGCCGCGCTCCAAGCGGATGCCGCTGCTGTTTTTACTGTTTTTTATCGTTACTCTGTATGGCATTGCCATTTATCAAATTAGAAACTCCATTATTAAAATTCAAATCAGATTTTGCTCGGTTTCCGTGCAGTTTTTTCAGCATTTTCACATACCCCATTCCGGAGATTTCCAAAGATGAATAGCCGACAATGAAGCAGCCGATGCAACTGATAATAAGTCCAGGAATCAAATCAACGATAAGATTCAAGACAAATGTCACAAGCAGATTTATTATAAAACCTCCAATTATGTTTCTCACAGCATTGTCTTTGAAAGGGACTCCGCTGATTCGACTAATTTCTCCATACTCTTTCCACAGACAACCAGCATAAATCAGTATTTCAATTCCATACAAAGGAATAGCCATACACAGACCGCCAACAACGGCTTTCTTTTTTATTTGAGCCGTAATCTCTTGATCCAAAGCTCCTTCCATGAATTTTTCAACCTTATCAGCTGCTTTTATATAAGTCCTGTCTCCCATATTACTGCCTTTTACTATTATTTCATCCAATTCTCTCCACATCCAACCAAGCCATGCTCAAAGCACCGGCTTTTCTGATGTCGATTCCGTAAATTCGCATGAAGGCATCCACGACGGGTTGTCCGCCGTTAGTGGTTACGGGATTGCTCATGCTGTTTGTCACCACGTCAACGCTCATGCCGCGCTCCAAGCGGATGCCGCTGGTGATTTTGCTGTTTTTTACTGTTACTCTGTATAACATAATGCTCTTATTTTAAGGTTGTTATTTCTCCAATATTCGTTTTCCATCCGCAGGCGCAGACACGAAAAAAAGCGTGAGTTACGCTTGCCTCATGCCTACTACTCAAAGGGACATAACCAACCGAAGGTTGGCTCCCGCCAAGGATTTTCCCGAAACAGATAGACTTTGAAGAAACTTGCTCACGCCCTATATTCTCAAATACGAATAACGTATCGACAGAATATAATAGCGCGAAAGAGCATTGTTGCTTCAGTCCACTGTTTCTCAGAACCTTGGCGGGGTTTCTTGAGTTGGACATTGCTATGCCTTCGCTAACGGAAATGGATTTCTCCCCATTTCCGCCGCCAAAGATATAGCTTTTCGGCAAACAAATGCTCTTTTTTAAGTTTTTTTCTTTCATCGCTTCCTCATTTTCGTGTCGGCTGTCTGGCCCCGCTTCCTTGAAACAGAAAAAGCGTGAGACCGACTTGCCTCCTTCCGCCGACTTGCAGGTATCGCCAAACACCCAAACGGAACGGAAAGAAACATTCATCCCACGCCTGTATCTGAAAAGGTGCGCAGACCAAAGGCCTTTGCGCCGTAGTCAAAGACAGAAAATGAGCATTAGCCTCGTGTCCACCGTACTGAAATTGGCGATTTAGCAAGTCTGGACATCGCTCTAAAGCAGTCGCAAAAGTAGCGTTTTTTTCGGCTAATGCTCAATCGGACCGTGAAAAAATGTCGCTTGCCTTTCCTTCGGTCGGTTTCCGTGGGCGCAAAAATAGGAAGTGTGGTGGGCTTGGGGGCGATTATAGTTAATTATAGTAAAGGATTCCTTTTGGTGCTGGATTATGAGTGAATGATTTCAAATTAATTGCACCAAATTGAGAGATGTGTGTTATTGTGCTTCGACAACCTTGCTGTCAGCCTACTTTCCACTCTTCCACCGTTTTTGTCTTCGATGAGAATGAGATGCCAATCTTCACCACACGCTTG
>CALBNP010000140.1 GCA_937896505.1 uncultured Bacteroidales bacterium
ACCTCGAAGATGGCGCCTGTGTAGTAATTCAGGCCGCGGGCCAAAGTGAGGTCAATCTCGGTGTCGATGTTGAGTTCCATGTTGTCGATGTAATCAAACAGGGTTTCGAGTTCTTCAATGCCTTTCTGGCCGACTTCGTTGTCGAGCAAAGGTTTCAGTTGAGCGATTTTCTCGCGCACATCGCCTTTCATGAAGAGGATAGGCTGAAGCTTTTCGATGGCTTCGGGTTCAAGACCCTTTTCAGCAAGTTCTGCGTTGACGGCATCGATGCCGATTTTGTCCAACTTGTCGATGGCAACCGTGATGTCAACCAAGGCATCCGATTTTCCGATGTATTCGGCAATGCCAGCGAGCACCTTGCGGTTGTTGATTTTCAGCGTGACGTTGATTTTCAGGTTGGTGAACACGTCGTTGACGATTTGCACGAGTTCGGCTTCGTTGAGTAGCGAGTTGCTCCCGATGATGTCAACATCGCATTGGTAGAACTCGCGGTAACGGCCTTTCTGTGGACGGTCGGCACGCCAGACGGGTTGAATCTGATAGCGCTTGAACGGGAATGCAAGTTGGTCGCGGTACATGGTCACGAAACGGGCGAAAGGCACGGTGAGGTCGTAGCGCAGACCTTTCTCGGTGATTTTTGAAGCCAGTTTCAGCGATTCGAGCGGTTCGCCGTTTTGCTCGACGCCCGACATGAAATCGCCTGAGTTCAACACGCGGAACAGAAGCTTGTCGCCTTCGTCGCCGTATTTGCCGAGCAGCGTGCTGAGGTTTTCCATCGATGGCGTTTCAATCGGCTGGAAGCCAAAGCGTTTGAAGACGCCTTTGATGGTGTCGAAAATATAATTGCGGCGCACCATGACTTCGGGAAGGAAGTCGCGGGTGCCTTTTGGTATGGATGGTTTTTGTGCCATTATCTTGTGTTTAGGATTGTTATTTCAGTTCAAATGTCTCGCCTGGCTCTGGGATGACGATGTTCTCGAAGCCTTCCTTGCGCAGTTGGCGTTTGTAGAATTTCAGGGCATCGGGGTCGCCGTGGACGAGGAAAGTAGTCTTTATCTTACTTGGGTCTTGGCATTTCAGGTAGTCGATAAGCTCGGAATAGTCGCCGTGACCGCTGAAAGCATCGATGGAGTAGATGTCGGCCATCACGCTGTGCTCGGTGCCGAAGATGGATACGACTTCAGGTCTTGGGTCTTCCAAGAGCTTGGCGCCAAGGGTGGTTGGAGAGCAATAGCCGATGGAGAGGATGCTGTTCTTCGGGTTGTCGATACTGTTGGCGATATGGTGCTTGATACGACCGGCTTCCATCATGCCCGATGCGGAGATGATGATGCAGGGTTCCTTGCGGGCGTTCAGTGCCTTTGATGCGTTGACATCTCTGACGAAGGTCAGGCTGTTGAAGCCAAACGGGTCGGGGTCATACTCGATGACGTCTTTCACGTTGTCGTTGAACAAATCCAAGTGGGTGCGGTAGATTTCGGTGGCGTTGACGGCCAATGGGCTATCCACGAATACCGGAATCTTCTCAGGCAGCTTGCCTTCATTGTAGAAGTTGTTCAGCAGATAGACGATTTCCTGGGTGCGGCTGACGGCGAACGAAGGAATGATGAGTTTGCCGCGTTTCTCCACACAGGTGTGGTAGATGATTTCGAGCAGTTGTTGCTCGGCATTGGCGCGGTCGCCATGGAGACGGTTACCGTAGGTGGCCTCGGTGATGAGGTAGTCGCAGTGAGGGAATGCCTCTGGTGAACGGAGCAGGTAGTTGTATTCGCGGCCGATGTCGCCGGTATAGGCGATGCGGGTCATGTCGCCGCCTTCGTCGATTTCGATGATGGCGCAACCGCTGCCGAGCAGATGGCCCGTGTTGTTGAACTTCACCTTGATGTTGTTGTCGAGGTAAAGGTAACGGTTGTATTCGACGGTGACGAAGAGACTCATGCAGGCGCGGGCGTCCTTCTCGGTGTAAATGGGCTTCAGTGCGGGCAGGCCTTGCTTGCGGCGTTTCTTGTTGAACCACTCCATATCGTTCTCTTGGATGAAACCGCTGTCGGGCAACATGATGCTGCACAGGTCGCGTGTGGCGTTGGTGCAGACCACTTGTCCGCGGAAGCCTTCTTTCCAGAAATAGGGAATCAGGCCGCAGTGGTCGATGTGGGCGTGGGTGAGTATGATATAGTCGATTTCTTCTGGCTTGACCATGATGTTGCGGTTGGCGGCATCGGTCTCGAGACCTTTACCTTGGAACATACCGCAATCGAGCAAAATCTTCTTGCCATGGTCGGTAGTGATGAGGTGCTTGCTGCCGGTCACTTCCTGGGCAGCACCGATGAATTTGATTTTCATAGTGAGTTCAGAATTTGACCCCAAAATTAGGTAAAAAAAGTGAGGTGGCAATAATTTGTCACCTCACTTTATTCTTATTTCACTTTTTTGTGGAAATGTGGCTTATTCAACCATGATGTGCTTCACGGCTTGGCCGTTTCCGGTGGCGATTCTCATGACGAAAATGCCTTGTCCGAATTGGCTCATATCGAGGCGATAGAGGTCGCCTTCAACATCCGAGCGGAACACTTCCTGCCCGATGCTGTTGACGATGCTGATTTGCTTCATGCCTTCCAACTTGATGGTGATGTTGCCTTGGGTCGGGTTTGGGAAGATATTGGCTTCCAATGCATTGCTTTCAATACCTGTGATTTCGAGGGTGACCGGGTCGCTGAAGGTCTCGCATTCTTGGTCTTGATAGAAGGCGCTAACGACGTAGGTGTGTGTGCCTGGCTCAATCTCGTTGTCTCTCATCTCGTAATGGTAGTTGTAAGGCACGTTGACGAGTTCGCGAATGAGTTCGTCGTCACGATAGATTCTGAACTTCGTGACATCCATGTTGACGGCCTCGTTCTTTTCCCACATCAGGTGAGCGCCGAACTCCCAGTCGTCCCAGTAGTATTCTGCGGTGAAGTCTTCCGGACCGTAGCAGACGAAGGTGTCGATGGTGATGCAGCCATCGAGGATCATTGTGGATTCGACGTTTTGGTAAACTGCCGTGACGTAATAGCAATGTTCGCCATCTTCGAGGTTTTCGTGGAGGAATGAGTTGCCGGTCACGTTGGCGGCAATCAGTTGGTTGTCGCTATAGGTGCCACCGAAGTATTCATAAACATTGTAGGAGTCGGCAATGACGGCATCTTGCCACGAAATCAGCACGTTGTTGTCGTCAACGATTTCCAGGTTGATTTCGGGACTTGCGACAACAGCCACGACGATGTTGGCTTGTGCGGTCTGACCGTTGCTGCTGACCCTGACGGTGTAGGTGGTGAGACCTTCATTTGGCGAAGCGGTAGTGGTTTGTGCATTAGGATTGCTGACCAATGTGGCAGGTGTCCAGTTGTAGGTGTATGTTCCGTTGCCGCCAACAGGGTTGGCTCTCAGTGTGGTAGCACATCCGGGTGCCAAAGGATAGACGTTTGGCGTGGCAGTAGCGTTGACGCTTAATGGATCATAGATGGTGGCGGTAGCTGCGTTCGATTTAGGTGACTCGATGCCGTTGTAAACCGTAGCAACTTGATAGTTGTAAGTGCCTTGAGAGAGGCTGTTGTCGGAATAGAAGGAGGAAGTGATGTTTTCTGCAATCATCACGTTGTTGCGATAGACCTTGTAGCTCTGTGCTGGATTGGCAGGCAGCCAAGTGAGGCTTACGTTGCTGTTGTTTTGCACGGTAGCGGTAAGGTTGGTCGGGGCTTTCACCACGGTGATGGTGCAACTGCCAGATGCATTCATACCAGCACTCGTGACGGTGCAGGTGTAGGTCGTGGTTTGCGTAGGTGTTGCCGTTGGCGATTGGATGTTGGCGTTGTTCAAGCCTGTGGATGGAGTCCAGGTGTAGGTGAAGGTGCCGTCGCCGCCTGTAGCAATGGCGTTGAGTTGAGCATTGCCGCCTTGCGCAATGATGGTCGGATTGGCCGAAACGCTGATGTAGACAGGGTCAGGACCGCTGCCTTGTGTGATGTTGATGGTGGCCACGTAGGTGATCTTGTTGTAACCGAATACGGTGAGGGTGGCGGTTCCCTCTTGTTCGGGGGCAGTATAGGTAATGGTGGCGGTTCCATTGCTGATGATGGCAGTGCCCATGATTTCGTTGTTTTGGGTGAGGGTGGCACGGGCACCATTGCCGTCGGTGGCGGTAAGGGTGAATGAGGTTGACGAAGTACTCAAAGTTTGTGGGTGGTTTACGCCCATGTCGGTAGGAACGGCATTGCGGAGGGTAAGGCTTGGGTCGCCATAAAGAATCCAGGTGTTGTAAGTGCCGGTGCCTAGTCCTTGGTTTCCGTATTGGTCCAAAATTTTCATGTCACCGTTGATGGAGGTGCCGCCTAAGGTGCGTTTGATATTATTGGAGTAACTCTCGACGAGGATGTCAACCATTTCGTCTTGGCCATACATTGGTGGGACCCAAGGTTGTGAGATGTAGGAGAACATGCCGCCGATGGCGCCAGTGGGTTGTTCGGGGTTGTTGCTGTTGTTGGCACGCAGCCAAGTCTCGCCAAAGCAGGGTTGGCTGTGGTCATATTTCCCGTTCAAGCAAGCTACCGACCAAACGATGGGCAACTTGTTGACATTTGTCAACGCGTTGACATGGTTGTTGTTATATCCAAAAACACTCCAGCTGATTTCGCTGCCGTGGTTGCAGTAGTTGATGATGCTCACACCGTTGTTGATGTTTTGGCTGAGTGTGGCTGCACTTGAGTTTGCACCGCCTCCGCTTGGGTAGTCTCTATAAACTTCGGTGTAGTTGTAGGCGAGCAGGTCGGTGCGGATGTTGTCGATGTGCTGCCAGTCGTCTTCGTTGAAATGGCCGTCGCCGCCTGCTACGGTGGCAACGCCTGTTCCGTAGGTCAGCCAAGTGTCGGTAGCGTTGATGTCTCTTTCGTAGTGGATTACCTTGTTGACTTGAGTGGTGACGTGGTCAGTGTTCTCGGCTGAAAAACGACCTACAAACAACTCGTTGTAGTAGTCGTTGCCTGTGATTTGGCCATACCAAAGGTCTGACTTGCCACCATATCCGCCGCTGGCAGTCATGTAGTGACCTGGGATTTGGGCGGCATCACCCACCAAAAGGATATGGGTCAGGTTGCTATTGGCGTTATATTGGGCTTCGATGTAGGCCTTGATGGCAGTGTCGGTGGCACCGGTAACGGAAGTGCCCACCATAGTCGTTTGGCGGCCAGTTTGTCTCTTCCAGTTGACGAAAGGCTCCATGGCATCCATGAAGGCATCGTGGCAGATGATGAGCAAGTCGCCTTCTTCTTCGATAGGGGTGTATTTGCTCAACGAGGTTTCGTAGTTGATGAACTGGTTTTCATAGAGTGCACTGATTTCAGGGTCCATTTTCACGGAATTCGACTTGCGTGTGATTTGGTTCTCGCCACCCATGCCGTCGCTATACATTTCTACGGTCATATTATGATACACGCGCAAGGTCTGTGTGGTTGGATTGTAGGCGAAGGGATAAATCACCATATTTTGGCCCCGGAAGTCGCGTAGGATGTAAGGCTCATACAGGCCAATGTTGCTCGTTGGGAAGAAAGCGTTTTGGCTGTAGGCTTCACCATAGGTGTATGGCACGTCTTCCGGATTGATTTCGCGGCTGAAATCGCCCTTCGAAGGAGCCACATTGAGGTTGAAGTCTTGGTATTGTGCATCAATGACGCGGACGCTATAGTGCTGGTTGTCATCGATGATGGCTGGAATGGCTATCATGGGCAAGTTGGGCTCGCCTGCCAAAGCGGTGCTAACGGTTCTCGGCACCGAAACGATGTTGGCAACGCCGCGTGGAGTGTTGACTTCGGTGGTGTAGAACCCAGCGACTTGCACGTTGACGGTGATGCCTCGCTCTGTCGATGCCACAAGTTGCTTCTTAATAGAAGAAGGTGTGCTACTCGTGATGGCATTCCACTGTTGACCGAAAGCCATAACCGTGAGCGCGATAAGAAGTAAGGTTAGAATGCTTTTCTTCATTTTATTAAAGTATTAGTTCGAAATGAATTGATTTTGTCGCAAAAGTATAACATTTTCTTGGATTGGTAACGCTTTTTCTGAGACCTTGGAATTTGTCTATCGTTGATGAACTTAAATTGTTGTTTATGTGTAAGTTGAAAGCAAAAATCTTCGCTTTTGTCTTTCTGCTCGTTTTGGTGTTTCTGTGCAAATCTGCGTGAGACATTTTCTGATTTTCTGTTTTGTAAAAGGCATATAATCAGTGTTTTAAGTTTTTCTATTCTTGGACATTCCATTTAAGGAAGTGTAGAAGTGCTTGTTTTAATGAAATATGATGTAATTTTACAACTAAATTCTGAGTCATGAAATATTTGGTCCATATTGTTGCAATCTTGTTTGTGGTTTCGTTGGCGGGTTGCCGGCAGATGTCGCGTGAGGAACGGCTTTCGATGGCCGAAAGCAGCTTTGCCGAAGGACGCAGTCTGGAAGACGAGAAGAATTACAAGCAAGCCGCTGAGCATTATCTTGATATTCTTGCACTTATGGAAGATGCCGAAGGCGAAGAATTGCGTTGGACGGGAAAAGCCAAGTATCGGCTCGGTGTGGTGTATCGTTCGCAAGCGATGTATGAAGATGCGTTATCGATGGATTGGGCGGCTTTGAAGGACTTCGCTCTTGTTGCCGATTCGATGGATATGCTGCACGCAACGAGAAACATGGCACGCGAGTTTTCGGCACTGAAACAATATGACAGCTGTAAGTTCTATTTCGACAAATGCTTGATTCTCGCCGAATTGATTCATGCCGACAACGAAAAGATTTCCATCTTGGGCGAAATCGGGAGCCAGTATTACCGCAAGATTGGCGACTATCCTAATGCAATCCGCTACCTGAAACTCTCTGAAGAATTGTGGCAACATGCCGACGACAAGAATAAGGAGTTTTATTCGTCGGTCAACGATGTGGTGCTGGCTTATCTTTATTTTGTGTCGAACGATTATGGACAAGCTGGCCGTTATGCGAAGAAAGGACTTGAGAATGAAAAGGTTGAAAATAGGGTGACGTGCTATCAAATCTTGTATGAGATTTCGAAAACGCGCCAGGATGTTGATTCCACTTTGTTTTATGCCGATGCCTTCATCGATAACTTGGCCGAAAACTTCACGAAGGAGAAAAGCAACAGCGTCCAACAGCTGAAGAATGAGTTCGACTTGAAGATGCAGGCGGAGCAAATGCGCCATTCCAATATGAAGCGATTGATGATTATTGTGGTGGTCTTTCTTGTGCTGATAGTCGCTATCTTGCTGATTTTGTGGATAAACAATCGGAAAACTTTCAAGCGTGAATTGGAATTGATGGAGGCCAATAATGTGATTTTGCGCAACGAGAACCGCATCCGCGAGTTGACTGACCATCTGAATGGCATCATGCTGGAGACGGAACGCCAGGAGTCGATTATGGCCGAAAACACGCAGCGCGAGCGCTTGCTGAGCAACAGGTTATTGGAGGCGAATCCGGTTTATCGGCTCGCGAAAAGCATTGAGAATAAGGATTTTTCCTTCAAGAAAGTCCTTGAAGAATCGGATTGGGACGATTTCTTGGTGGCTGGAAATTCGGTATATGATGACTTCTTCGACCGTTTGCACGAACAATACCCCAAGCTATCGAAATGGGACTTGCGCACGCTTTGCCTGCTGAAACAAGGGTTTGCTGCCGAGACCATTGCCTATTTGCTGAATATTCAGACTCAATCGTTGAAGAAACGGCTTTATCGAATGAAATATGTCAAGTTGAGCGATGCCCGCTCCTTGGATGAAATCATGAATGAAAATTGTTAATGCTATGAAAACGAATCGTTTAATAGTCGTATTGTTATTGCTCTTATTCCCTTGTTTTGTTATGGGACAAATCGGTCTTTCTGACCTTGAAGGTGATTATCTGCCTATCGGAAAGGCAAAAGTGTATGGGAAACTCTCTGTTCAACGTACTCGTAATGATACGATTCGCATCATCATTTGCGACACCTCGCTTTTCCGTAATGATGATGCGAAAGGCGCAATTATGCTTTATCAATGTGGCGACCGTTTCTTGATTCAGGCTGATAATGCTAAAGGTGAATTGCTCTATAATCCTGCCAATGAGATGATTACAATTATAATGCGGCAGTCGGCATTATCTGAACCTATGGTTGTTTCGTGGCAGCGTGTCAAGGCTGAGGTCGGAGGGGTGATGGTATTCCCGAACCCGACGCATGATTGGGCTGTCGTTAAAGGCGAATTGCTACGATATGTTGACGTTTACGATTCCTCGGGAAGAAAGATGTTGAGTTTAGTGGCCGACGATTCCGAGCAAATGCAAATCGACCTTCGGCGATTCAAATCGGGTGTATATGTGTTCCAAATCCGACAAACCGATTGCGTGAATACGGTTAGGGTAGTAGTGGTTCAATGATATTCATCTGTTGGTAGAGACGCGCCATGGCGCGTCTCTACCTACCAAACAACGATTTTTTTCATGCAAACCATTCCGTTGCTGACAATGCGAACGAAATAGATGCCTCGCGGCAAATCCTCAACCGAAATGGTTTGTGTCCCTTGCCCTTGTCCTTGGTAAACGTTTTGTCCCATGCAGTTGATAAGCGTATAATCATAGGTGCCTTCCGTGCCCAAAATGTTAATCGTATACGAAGCGGGGTTTGGAAACACCGTGAAATCTGCATCAATCAAGTTGTTAGAGATGGCTGTGATGATGCCCTCGGGTGGAAATTGGATGTCGTCAACCCACACGCAGTCTTCGCCGGCTGCGCCAGAGGCATCTTTGGCATAGACCCAGCGGAGCAGATGGGTGCCCGCACTGATGGGGAAGGTGGCTTTTTGCCATGCGTTGTCGAGGCCCGACCAAACGCCCATCTCGGTGTTGTCGATGTAGAAATGGAGTTTGTCGAGATATAGTTCTGAAGAGGTTCGCACCCAGAAGCTGATTTCGTTGTCGGCTTGCACGCGCAGGGTGGTGAGCATGTCGCTGCTTCTGCTGTTGCCTATTGTTGCCGACTTGGCAGCATAGGTCCCGTTGTGGACGATATCGGTGACGATGCTCCAGTTGCCTCCGCTGAAGGCCCAGCTGAACTTGCTGAAGTCGCCTGTCTCGAAGTCTTCGCGCACACTGCCGATGTAGAGCAGGGCAGTGGAAGTGGCTTCGTATTGTCCGGCTTCGGCGTCGATTTGAATCTCGTAGGCCCAGCCTGATTGCGTATTTCCGCTGGCATGGAAAGGAATGTCAATGCTCGCCGTTTCGCCTGCTTCGATGCTTGCAAAGGATGTCTGTGCATTTTGGAAGTTGATGAATCCGTTTGCACAACTTGGTGTGATGGTGCCTTGTGGCGAAGTGCTACCGCCTGCGTTTTGCAATGTGATTTGCAGAATGCCGTCATCGCCGGGCTCTATGTCGTTTGCCGAGTAAACCTCAAGTATTTCTAACTTTGGTGCGCTGATGGTGGCATTGAAGCTACTAGTCCACGACTCGCTCCCTATTGTGCAAGTGAGGATGAACAGCGCTTTGGTGGCATCGGGCACGTTGTCGGCAACATGTACGACGAAAGCATTGTTGATGTCGTAACTTTCGCCAGCAGGAATGCTAGGAAGGTTTGTTGTGCCGCTTTGGATGTCAATGTATTGGCAGTTTGTGGAAAGAACGGCTGTCACGTTGTTTGCGGTTTCGACGCCTACGTTTTTCACGCGTAGGTCGATGTGGGCGATTTCGCCAAAGTCGAGCTGTCCGTTGCCATCGATGCTGTAGTTTTCGGCAATCACGTATGGACCGTCAAGCACAGCGATTTCGATGTTCTTCACGTAGGTTTCCTTGTTGAATCCAACGACGATGAGTTGTGCATCGCCTGTGCTGGAGAGTGGGTCGAATTGCAGTTCTGCAATGCCGTCGTGAAGATATGATGATGCGATGGGTACACCGTCGATGCTGAGCGTGGCAATGCCGAAGTCAGTGTCGGCTGTGATGTTGAGTGCGGTGAGGCCGGGCATGAGCACGGCTGGCTCGTGGCTGACATTCATCGCTGTTGGATTGGCGGTGCGCAGCATCAGCGAAGGGTCGCCAAAGAGTATCCATGTGTTGTGGGTGAAGCCAGCATCGGAAGGATGAAGGTCGAGGATGCGCATGTTGCCGTTGAGTAGCGCACCTCCCATGGTGTGGTTGTAGTGTCCGTCACCGCGCCATTCGGCAATGATGTCGTTCATCTCGTCTTGACCTGTCATGGGCGGTTCCCAACTTTGTGAACTCCAGCTGAACATGCCTCCAATGGCGCCAGTCGGGACACCGCTTTGGTCGTTGGTGGCACGCATCCAGGTCTCGGCAAAGCATGGGACGCTGTGGTTGAATTTCCCGTTGAGGCAGGCGGTGGAGATGATGCAGGGCCAGCGATAGTCGTTGGTCAATGCGTTGACGTTGCTGTTGCTGTAGCTGCAAATGAGCCACGAGGTCTCGGAGCCGTGGTTGCAGTAGTTGACGAGACTGGCGCCGTTGTTGAAGTCTTCGTTCAGCAGCGCGGCGGTCGGGTTGTTGACGCCTTTGTAGCGTTGGCTCACCTCGTTGTAGGTGTAGTGAAGCAGCGTGTCGCGGATGTAGTCGATGTGCTGCCAGTCGGTTTCGCCTCCGTTGTGGCCTGGACCGTCAGTCGAGCCGATACCCACGCCTTTGTCGAGCCAATGTTGGTTGGCGTCAAGGTCGCGCTCGTAGTAAATTACCTTGTTGACTTGGTTCTGCACGTCGGTAATGCTTTCGGCAGAGAAACGACCCACGAAGACTTCGATGTAGTTGTCGTTGCCCTCCAATTGCCCAAACCAACAATCGGAATAACCAGTGCCGTTGAAGTGCGGAGTCAAATCGTCGTAGTCGCCAACCAGAAGGACGAATTCTAAGTTCTCATTGTAGTATCGGTCTTGTATGTAGCTTTTTATCTGACTATCATTATTTCCCCCTATCTCGCTTAGCGTAACTAATGTAGTGGGTCGCCCTGATTGGTTTTTCCATTCTACAAAGGGGTGCATGGCTTCGGCATATTGGTCGGGACAAACGATGAGCATAGTGCCTCGATCTTCAACGAAGGTATATTTAGCCGTGCTTTGCCCAAAGTTGAGAAAATGATGCACGTAGTATTGCTTCACTTCAGGGTCAATTTTGATTTGATTTGATTTACGTGTGAATTTTGCGTTGTCGTTTTTGCCGTTGACCGTCGTCTTCATGGTTAGGATTAAATCGTGATACACACGTAAGGTTTTGCTGACGGGGTTGTAGGCGAATGGTGTGACGATAATGTTTTGCCCACGGAAATCACGAAGTATGTAAGGGTTATCCAAAATGGCTTGTTTAGCAGGGTAGAAGGCGTTTCTTTCGTACATCGTCCCATAACTAAATGGCACTTCGTCAGGGTTGACTTGCCGATTGAGGTTGCCTTTGGATGGCGCAATCTCTATGCCGTCAAAATCGGTATACTGCAAATCGGTGATGCAGACTTCCATATCAGCTAAGTCAGCAATGATTAGAGGTATTGATGCCATGGGTAATTCGGGGCATCCTGCTTTGAGTTGGCTCGTCATTCCGGGGACGGAAATGATAGACTCATGACCATGTTGCGTTTCAACGGTTTGAGTGAAAAAACCATTCAGGTGAAAGTTGACAATGATGTCGTCTGTATTTGATGAGACTAGTCCAATCGTAGGTGAAGTGGGCTTGGCATTGCTGAAGCTGTTCCATCTTTGAGCAAAAATCTTGCTGGAAAATAATATGATGAAAGATAGGATGATGATTCTCTTCATGATTTCTGAAATTTCGGCAAAGATACATAAAAACAAAAAAGCCACCCTTCAGGATGGCTTTTTTGAGTGGGTTTGGGTTTTTATTATTTCACAATCACCTTCTGCACGCTGACTTGTGTGCCGTTGGTGAGGCGGATGAAGTAGATGCCCTTGGTCATGCCGCTGACGTTGATTTGCTGTGCGCCTTGAGCGATGCCGTTGACAACTTGCTGTCCCAAGCCGTTATACATCACATAGCTGTATTCGGCATTGCCACCATTAATATTTATGGTGTTGTTGACAGGGTTAGGATAGATGCTGAATTCGGCTTCGTTTTCATCGACATCCAAATCTACGGTAACCAAAATGTTTTCCGGCAGCGATTCGCCGTTGGAATAAATGGCCGTAACGCTGTAGTTGGTTTGCTCGTAAGGGATTTCATCGGTGAAGCTGGTATCTTCGGTTTCGGCTATGACAATGCCGCAACGTGCAATGCGATATCTCTGGGCGGCAAAATTGCCATGCCATGTCAAAGTGACATTGGTGCCTTCAACAGAAGCTGCGAGATCTGTGACTGGGTTGAAAGGGTCGTTGGCCGGACCGCCGCAGTCAACGTCAAATTCATAGTTCTGCTGGTTGTCTTCCTGATGGATGATGCCTCCATTTTCATATTTGATGGTATATGAACATTCGTATGGCCATGTGTCTGGATTGAAATAGACATTGACGTGAACGCCCTTGCCGATAGTGCGTACAAATGTCGCGGTGTAACCATTGACGATTGTCATGTATTCAGCTGGTGTTCCGTCGCTGTAGGTCACATGGAGTTTGTTGCCGTTCCAACCGTCGCCGTATTGGTCGTTGAGGATGAATTCAACATTGCAGGCGTTTCTCACAGTGCAAGTGCCTCTGTCAAAGACATTGTTGTCGGATTCCATAATGAATGAGAATGGAAGCGGTTCAGTATCAGGGAAGTTGGGCTGGGTAGTCGCTGTGAAAACAGCTGTTACTTCGCCTCCGACCTCAACGGTGCCTAAATCCACTTGAGCGTCTGCAATAAACGCATGTATGCTTTCCGAATAGGCCCATAAGCTGGCATTCGTTGCCTTGTAATGACCGACATTCTTGAATGTGGGAGCCAAAGTTATATTTGCGCCGGGAATGTATCCTTGTGGGTAAGCGCATCCAATTAATTCGAATGCGGCTTCACCGGCAGTGAAGGTGATTTCCCCATGCCAGGCCTTATCGCCACAGGTCATCTTGACTTTGACGGTCCATGCTTCGCTATCTTCAGCGTACTCCCAGGTTTTGACAGAGAATGCGTTTTCGAGGGTGATGGTCTCGTTGGGCTGTATGATGCCCAAAGTGGCTGTGCTGTCGATGACTTCAAAAAAGTTCCAGCCACCATCTTGGAAGGAAAGGGTAATTTGGGTTTCGCCTTCCGTTGGATTGTAGCCAATATTCTTGAAACTTATGCTCACAGGGGTTAACTGATTGACACGAACGATTTCCGGTGTGTAGCCGACTACCTTAAGGAAAGGGCTTTCGGCAGGAGCGATTTCAACTTCTGTTTGGTAGGTCACCTTGTTGAAGCCGATGATGAGGAGTTCGGCGGTGCCGGTATGGGGCAATGGGTCAAAATGCATGATTCCGTTGCCGTCAATGATTTCTTGCGTAGAGATTATTTCTCCATCCATTGAGAGGATGGCGAAGGCGTAATTCTGATAGAAGTACCAATCGTCATCTTCAGTAATCGTGATTTCAAGTTCGTCCATGCCAATCATCGGTGAGCTTGGGTATAATGTCACGTTCATATCCTGAGGTATGGTGGTGCGGATCATCAGTGATGGGTCACCGAACATAATCCAAGTGTTGTGGACTTCGCCATTGTCTTCAGGGCATGCGTCGAGGATGTATTCATTACCATTGTGGAAACAGCTTCCCATGGTGTGGTTGAAGTGGTCCGATTCTCTGTATTCGCAGAGGATGTTATTCATCTCGTCCTGACCATATTGTGCAACATTCCATGACTGAAACAGCCATGGGAACATGCCGCCGATGGCACCGGTTGGAGCATTTGTGGTGCTGTTCGTGGCACGCATCCAGGTTTCGGCGAAGCAAGGCTCACCATAGCTAAAATTGCCGCTATAGTTGGAAACGGTGATAATCATAGGCCACATGTAGTCGTTGGTCAATGCGTTGACGCGTGCGTTGTTGAAGTCGCAAATGCCCCATCCGGTTTCAGAGCCCTTAGGGTTGCAGTAGTTGCAGATGCTGGCGCCGTTGTTGAAGTCATTGGAGATGTCGTCAGCTGTCGGGTTGTCGTAATGCTCGTAGCGTTGTGAAACATTCCAATAGGTGTAGTGCATGAGTGTATCGCGGATGTACTCGATGTGGCGCCAGTCGGATTCGCCGTAATGGCCGGTGCCTTGGCCGTCGGTCGAGCCGATGCCAACACCATTTTCTAACCATTCCAAACCTGCAGGCATGTCGCGCTCGTAATAAAGCACCTTGTTGACGTGGGTTTCGACGTCAGCAACACTTTCAACCGAGAAACGGCCTACGAAAGCTTCAATGTAGTAGTCGTCGCCTTCCAATTGGCCAAACCAGTTGTCGGAATAATAATTGTAATCTATCATGTGAGGGGTGATGTCGTCGTAATCGCCAACAAGCAGGACAAACACAAGGTCCCTGTCATCATAATAGTTACGGATGTAAGCCTTGATGTTGTTGTCGTAGTTGCCACCGGCTTCATCAAGGCCGACCATTGTGGTGGGACGGCCCGACTTGTTCTTCCAATCTACCAATGGCTGCATGGCTTCCATATACTGCTCTGGGCAGATGACGAGCATCTCGCCTTGGTCTTCGATGAAAGAATACTTGGCTGCCTGCATCCCGAAGTTGATGAAACGGCGGTTGTAGGTGTTCTTCATTTCAGGATTGACCTTGATGGTGTTCGACTTGCGGGCGAGTTTCGGGTTTTTGCCGTTGTCGCTCAGCTTGGTCATGGTGATGGTCATGCTGGTGAACACGCGCAAGGTCTTTGTCACAGGGTTGTAGGCGAAAGGCGTGACCATGATGTTCTGACCACGGAAATCGCGGATGATGTAAGGAGCTTCCAAGTGAGCCTGTCCGGCTGGATAGAAAGCGTCCTGGCTGTACATTTCACCGTAGGTGTAAGGCACTTCATCAGGGTTGACGTCACCTTTGATGATGCCTTTTGAAGGAGCGACTTCAATGTTGAAATCGGTGAATTGTGCATTGGATACCTTGACACCCATTTCGGCCATGTCGCCGATGAGCACAGGGATAGGGAAGTGTGGCAGGTCGGGTGCTCCGGCAATCAGCGTAGAAGCCATCTTCGGAACGGAAATGATGTTCTGGGTTCCGTTAGGGGTCTCAACTCTTATGGTGTTGAAGCCTCCCAATGAGAAGTTGACAACAATCTGTTCTTCGCTGCTCGAAATTAGTTTGACCTGCGGCTGGGCGGGTTTGTCGCTGCTCAGTGCAGTCCATTTTTGCCCGAATGTCACGAATGACATTGCGGCAAGAATGAATGTTAAGAAAAATTTTTTCATTGTAAGATTAGTTTATAAAAAAACGGGAGACGACATGCGTCGCCTCCCGAATCGGTTATCATTCGTTATTCAACCACAACCTTTTCAACGCTGGTCTTTGAACCTGCGGTGAGGCGGATGAAGTAGATGCCTTGTGCCATGCTGCTGACGTTGATTTGCTCTGCGCCTTGAGCGGTGCCGCTGGCAACCTGCTGCCCCATGCCGTTGAACATCACATAGCTGTATTGTGAACCACCATTAATATATAAGGTGTTGTTGACGGGGTTTGGATAGATGCTGAATTCGGCTTCGCTTTCTTCAATGCCGAGGTCGATGACGATGATGACGTTTTCTGGCAGTGATTCGCCTTCTGTGTAAACGGCGGTGACACCGTAGTTATTGACCATTTCAACATTCACTTCATCAACGAATGTCGTTTCTGTGACTTCTTCGGCAATCATGATGCCGTTGCGGTAGATGTTGTAGCTGATGGCATTTTCAGGAGCATCCCATGTGAGGGTGACCATGTTGCCTTCAAGATTTGCGTTGAGGTTTTCGACAGGATTGAGGTCTTCGCCGATAGGACCGCCGCCGCAGTTGACGTCAAATTCGCAGTTGTCTTGCTGGCCATTATGGATAATGGTGCCGTCTTCATATTTGATGACGTATGAACATTCTTCTGACCAACTCCAACTTCCGCCGTCAATGAAAGTCACGTTGACGTGAACGCCATTGCCGATTTCACGTTCAAATGTTTCGGTTGAACCGCTGTTGAGTGTCATTTCTTCGTCTGGAGTTCCGTCGCTGTAACGGACGCGGAGCTTGTTGCCGCTCCAGCCGTCGCCGTAGCTGTCGTTGAGGACAAAGAGAACCTTGCAGGCATTCTTCAAGGTGCCGGTGCCTTCAGCTGAAAGTTCGCCGTCGGCAGTCATGTTGAATGTGAATGGAAGTTGTTCGGTCTCAGGGCAAGCTGCATCGATGGTGACATTGAAGACGCAGGTAGCAGTGCCGTCGGGTTCGATGGTGCCGACTTCAACGCTTTCATTTTCAAATGTCACGTATTCGCTTGTCGAAGCAATCGTGGCAAGTGCTGAAGTAGCCATATAGTGACCGACATTCTTGAATGTGGCAGCCAAAGTGACGGTTTCGCCAGGAACAAAGCCTGAAGGAGCGATGAACTGACCGAATGAAAGAATGGCTTGTCCGGTCGTGATGTTGAATCTGCCAATCCATTCGTCGTTGCTGCAGGTCATGGTAGCGATGCAGTGGAACACTCTTCCGTCTTCAACGCCATCAGCGATGATGTATGAGAACACATCAGTGAGTTCGATGGTCTCGTTGCCGCCAATAACGTCAAATGTGGTTTCGCCGTTGACGAATTGGATGGCTTCATCTTCGCAGCTAAGCACAACGTTGGTTTCGCCTTCGGTTGGGTCGTTGCCAACATTCTTGAGCGTGAGACTGAAATTCATCTCACGGTTGACAGGAGCGAAGCGTGGCGAGTAGTCGATTATGGTGAGGAAAGCACCATCGGCAGGAATCACTTCGATGTCCATCACTTCGGTGACCTTGTTGTAACCGATGACGGTGAGAGTGAGGTTGCCGACGTTGTCGAGTGGCTCGAAATTGATGTTGGCAGCTCCATCTTCGATATAAGCTGAACCGAGCACCTCGACATCACCAACACCATTGATGCGGCTCAAGGTAGCGATACCGAATTGGGTTTCGGCATTCACGGTGAGTTCGCTCATGCCTATCAACAGGGTTGAAGGCGAGGTGGTGACATTCATGTTGCCAGGATTGTCGGTGCGGACCAAGAGGCTCGGGTCGCCAAACAGAATCCAGGTGTTGTGGGTGTCGCCTTGGTCGCTTGGTGAAGCATCAAGAATGTATTCGTCACCATTGAGGAAGTAGCCACCCATGGTGTGGTTGAACATGTCGGCACTGTGCCATTCGGTAAGGATGTCAACCATTTCGTCTTGACCGTATTGTGGAGGAATCCAAGGCTGTGAAATCCAGCTGAACATACCGCCAACGGCACCGGTAGGAATGCTTTCGTCTTGGTTGTTCGTAGCGCGGAGCCATGTTTCACCGAAGCAAGGTTGGCTGTAGTTGAACTTACCGTTCAAGCAAGCAACGGAAATAACCATAGGCCACATGTAGTCGTTGGTCAGGGCATTGACGTGGCTGTTGCTGTAGTTGGCAACGCCCCAGCTGGTTTCCGAACCGTGGTTGCAATAGTTGATGATGCTGACACCGTTGTTGACAGCGGCACTGATGGAACTTGTGCTGGCACCAGCTCCTTGGTGAAGGTCGGTTACATTGGCGTAAGTGTAGTGGAGCAGGGTGTCGCGGATGAGGTCGATGTGTTGGTAGTCATCTTCACCGAAGTGACCTGTACCAGCGCCAATGGCACCGATGCCCAAACCTTGGTTAACCCAAGTGACATCGCCTTGCATGTCGCGCTCGTAATAAAGCACCTTGTTGACGTGTGTTTCAACGTCGTGGACGCTTTCAACCGAGAAACGACCGACAAAAGCCTCGAGATAGTAGTCGTTACCTTCAAGCATGGCGAACCAGTTGTCGGAACGACCGCCATTCATCGAGTGAGGGGTGATGTCGTTGTAGTCGCCAACGAAAAGAATGAACTCAAGGTTGTCTTTGTCGTAAGCGTCTTGAATATAGGATTTTATGTTGTTTTCATTGTTGCCTCCTACCTCGGCTACGCTGACCATAGTGCATGGACGACCTGATTGGTTCTTCCAGTCAACGAGGGGTTGCATGGCTTCCATATATTGTTCGGGGCAGATGACGAGCATGGCACCACGGTCTTCGGTGAAGTCGTATCTGGTTTGACCGAAATTGATGAAACGGTGGCTGTAAGCCTGCTTCATTTCAGGGTCAACCTTGATGTTGTTCGACTTGCGGGCGGCCTTTTGGTTTTCGCCGTTGTCGCTCACCTTGTTCATGGCGATGGTCATGTTGGTGAACACACGCAAGGTCTTCGTGACAGGGTTGTAGGCGAAAGGTGTCACCATGATGTTTTGGCCACGGAAATCGCGTGAAATGTAAGGTGCTTCCAGATAGGCTTGGGTAGCTGGATAGAAAGCATCTTGGCTGTACATGGCACCATAGGTGTAAGGCACGTCGTCAGGGTTGACCTGGCGGCTGATGTTGCCTTTCGAAGGAGCCACTTCAATGTTGAAATCGGTGAATTGGGCATCAATCACACTGACTTGCATCTCGGCACGGTCGCCGATGATGGCAGGAACAGGGAATTGAGGCAGGTCGGGCACGCCGGTTACAAGAGGGGCGACCATTTTCGGAACAGAGATGATGTTTTGGATTCCGTTTGGAGTCTCGACACGGTTGGTGTAGAAGCCTTCCAATGAGAAACTTACAACAATCTGCTCCTCACTGCTTGAGATGAGTTCGACTTGCGGGCGAGCTGGGGTGTCGCTGCCCATTGCAGTCCATCTTTGGCCGAATGTCACGAATGACAATGCGGCGAACATGAGTGTTAAGAATGCTTTTTTCATTGTAAAAATAGTTGTGTTTGATGATTTCTGATAATAAACCGCAAATGTACGCTTTTTTCATCAAACATAATGTTTTTTTTTGACTACTTTTGCGGCGTTGAATTGATTTTTTTGGAAGAAATAAAAGGATTAAGATAATGAGTTGCTTGACAAGATTGGTTTTGGCTGGATTAGGTTGGACTTTTGGTGGGCCTATTGGCGGTATTATTGGGTTCGTCTTGGGTGGCGTGTTTTCTGACGATAGTCCAAGACAACTTCGTGAAGATGTGAATGAAAACCTGGGCAATACGCAAGAGAAACGCGATTTCAATGTGAGTCTGCTGGTGCTTTCGGCTGCCGTGATGAAAGCCGATGGCGCGGTCAAGAAATCGGAACTCGATTATGTGAAGCGGTTCTTCTTGCAGAATTTCGGTCAGGAACGTGCAGAGAATTATATCAAGATGCTGCGCGAAATCTTGAACCGAGATTATAACCTATACGAGGTGAGCCAACAGGTGGGAAAGAATATGGACTATTCGTCGCGCCTGCAATTGCTTCATTATCTGTTTGGTATTGCGCAATCTGATGGTCAGGTCTCTGATTCGGAACTTTCGGTCATCAATGTGATTTCCGACTATATGGGCATTTATGCTTCCGATTTCGCTTCGGTGAAGGCCATGTTTGTCAAGGAAAACGACAATGCCTATACCATCTTGGGCATCGACCCGTCGGCCACCGACGAGGAAGTGAAAAAGGCCTATCGTGAGATGGCCAAGAAGAATCATCCTGACTTGGTGAGCAACCTCGGTGATGAGGTGCGTGAGGCTGCCGAGAAGAAGTTCCAGGAAATCAATGCGGCCTACGAAACCATCAAGAAGCAACGTGGGTTATAAACCTAATTTACTATAATCGTTTCCACTCTTTTTCATGTATTCTTCGAAATTGGCGGCGAATTGCTTGCCTTTTTCTGAAGCCATTTTTTGAGGATGGGGCCAAATCCTTACACGAATCAGGTCGAGCCGGTCGGCATCGAAGCAAGCATCAATGGTGGGAATGCCGGTCTGGTGATGCGAGGTGTGTTTCTCGATGGCTTCCTTCAGGAGCGCAAATTGCTGGTCGGTCAAACCTTTTAGATAACTGTCTTTCAGTGTCTCGATGAATTTTGCAGCGCGTGGGCCGTGCTCGTAGTCAACGCCATTGCTGAATCGGCAACTATCGTGTAGGTAGGCGAAACAACGGATGACTGTGAGGTCACATTCGGGGGTGGCAAGCAGTTCGCCGTTGCGTTCGACGCGCTTCCAATGAGGTGCTCCATGCAATTCGTCAAGGCGCCAACGTCCGATGGTAAATTCTTTCAGGGCTTCAAGGTCGAAAGTGTTATTCATGGTGACGTTTTTTTGAGTTGGCAAAATTACATAAAATTAAAAAAAAGCCAGCATGCGCTGGCTTTTTTCGTTTCAAATAGGTCCGTGAATCGAATTACATCATGAATCTTGCCTTGATGATTTGGCTGCCCTCAAAGTCTTCTTGTCTTTCTTGTCAATTTCTACATCAAGCCCAACATTCGGTAGAGACGTCGTGCTACGTCTCCATTTAGGCGAGGTAGAGATGTTGCACGCGACGTCTCTACAAGCAAATTTTATGTATTCTCAACTTGTACCTGAATCATAGTCAGCTTTTTTTGGGGTCTTCCTTGTGTTCCTTTGGACGGTTATCTCATAAGTACATGGAATTGCGGCATATAGACGCCGGCGTTCCGTTCGATGAGCAAGGTTTTCAATCCGGAATAAGGACGAATCATTTCCGTAACTTCTTCAAGATTGGCATTCTCGCCAAAATATTCTTTGACAAAATATTTCCAGAATTCGTTAGCGCTTGCCAGTTCCATGTGGAAGTTTTCGCGCACGAAATCTTCGTCATCGTAGTAGCAGGTCAGAAGCACTTGGCCGAGGTCGAAATACGGATGGCCGTAAGCGAAATCGCCGAGGTCGATGAAATATTTCTTGTTGCCAGCCATGATGGCATTGCCAAAGTGCAGATCGCCATGCAAAGCGGTGTCGGTATCGGGAATGGTCGCCATGAAATCTTTTACCCATTGGCGTTCATTTTCAGTGAAATACGGATTGTTTTCCAACATCTCGAGGTTCACTTCCTTCATGTTTGGGAATTGCGTTTTGTCGAGATGTGTGGCATGTAGTTTCAGGCACATTTGGGCAAATTCGCGGGCGTATTTTTCAACGCGATGTGGCTCCTCGCCGATGGCGCGGGCAAAGGATTTCTTCCCTGCAATGCGTTGAAAGCGAATGCCGTAGCGTCCATTTCCATCGGTGATGAAATGGCCTGGTTTTGGTGTCGGAAGGCCTAAGTCATAAACTTTTTGGGCCAAAATCAGTTCGTTTTCAACGATTTCGTAAGGCGCAGAGGCGAAATAGAGTTTCATCATGGCATCGGGGTCGGCTTTGTGGTAGAAGCTTTCGCCATTGGCGCCTTCGCCGGAATGGATGTAGTCGTTTAAGTCGATGAGTGTTGGTGTCATAATATTTTGAATATTTTATTGTTAATCAGCGTTTTCATCAGGTTCAACATGAATTGCAATCAATGTGCCGGCTCCATATTCCTGGCGCAGGGCCGCTTCAATTTTCA
>CALBNP010000141.1 GCA_937896505.1 uncultured Bacteroidales bacterium
TAAACAATATCAGTAAAACTCCCAAAAAACTGTCAACCTAAATCAGGAAAAGTCATCACCTATCACCCATCACCCATCACCCTTCACCTTTAACCCATCCCCATTCTTCCAGTGTAAACTAATTTTGCACACTTACTTATCATAAAAAAATAACAACGGCCTAATCGTTTGATTTGTGTATTTTTGCCGATTGAAATTCAAAAAACCAATAAAACCAATCAAAAATTACTGAATTATGGCTAAGAAGAAGAGAATTGAGAATAAACTCAGCACTTTTACGAGTGTCATTTTGGGCATTTTTGCCGACGACCCTTTCCGCCCGAAGAACTATAAGCAGGTCTGTAAGGCAATGGGTATCAAGGACCAGGCAGGGAAGGATGTAGTATATAATTTACTCATCGACTTGAAAGACAAAGGCTTGCTCGCTGAAGAACGGCCTTATAGTTATGTGATGAGTGCTGCGGGCTTGGCGCAATTTGGCCCGAAAAAGCAATATGTTGAAGGCACTGTTGAGATGAAATCGACGGGCAAGGCTTATGTGATTCTCGACGATGAAGATGGCGAAGATATTTTCATTGCCTCGAACAATACGGGCAAGGCTTTGCATGGCGACCGCGTGCGTGTGGCGATGTTCCCCAAGCGCGGCAGCAAGAAGCCGGAAGGCGAAATCGTTGAGGTCTTGGAACGCCGTCATGTCGATTTCGTGGGTGTGCTGAACATTACGCGCGGCTATGTGTTTGTCCGCCCCGATGTGGAGTATATGCCTGTGGATATCTTCATCCCGAAAGGTGAGTTGCATGGTGCCAAAGACGGACAGAAGGTGATTGCTCATCTGGTGGATTGGCCTGACGGTTCGGGCAACCCGTTTGGCGAAATCACGCGCGTGCTGGGCAACCCTGGCGAGAATGATGTGGAGATGGAATCCATCCTTGCTGCGCATGAATATCCGATTGATTTTCCGGAAAATGTGGAAAAAGAAGCTGCAAAGATTCCTGTCAGGATTAAGGCAGATGAAATCAAGAAACGTCGCGATTTCCGAGAGGTGTTCACCATCACCATCGACCCGGCTGATGCTAAGGACTTTGACGATGCCATCTCGTTGCGCAAGTTAGACAACGGCCATTGGGAAGTGGGTGTCCACATCGCCGACGTGTCGCATTATGTCCGACCAGGTTCGGCCATCGACCAAGAGGCTCTCAGTCGTGGAACCTCGGTTTATCTTGTTGACCGCACCATCCCGATGCTGCCCGAAAAGCTGTGCAACAATGTATGCTCGTTGCGCCCCGACGAGGAAAAGCTGACATTCTCGGTAGTCGTCGAAATGGACGACGATGCCAACATTTTCAATCGTTGGATTGGCAAGACCATCATCAAGTCGTGCCGCCGCTACACTTACGAAGAGGTGCAAGCCATGATTGAAGGAGGCGAAGGCGACTATAAAGATGAGATATTGGTATTCAATAGTTTGGCGACCAAGTTGCGCGAAAAACGCATGGCAGCCGGCAGCATCAATTTCCACACGGAAGAGGTGAAGTTCATCCTCGACGAAAACAAGAAGCCTATCGACACCTACGTGCGCGAGCAAAACGAATCGCATGAGTTGATTGAAGACTTCATGCTGATGGCCAACCGCACTGTGGCTGAGACCTTCGGAAAACCCGACAGCAAATGGAAAAACTACACCTTTGTGTATCGTGTCCACGACGAGCCGAATCCCGAGAAACTGAACAAGTTCATGCTGCTCATCTCGCGTTTGGGCTACACGATGGACATCAGTTCGCGCAGCAAGCTGGTATCGTCTTACAACAAGTTGTTTGCCGATGTGGAAGGCAAGGGCGAGAAGAACCTCATCGAATCGGTGGCGGTGCGCACTATGGCCAAGGCCATTTACACTACCGACAACATCGGTCACTACGGTTTGGCCTTCGATTACTATACACACTTCACTTCCCCGATTCGCCGTTATCCAGACTTGATGGTGCATCGTCTCATTGAGCGTTATCTGATTGAGAACCAAGGCTCAGCCGACAAGAAGGAATACGAGGAAATGTGCTTGCACAGCTCGGAAATGGAAAAGCAAGCCGAAGAGATGGAACGCCAATCGGTGAAATACAAGCAGGCCGAATACCTGAAAGACAAGATTGGCCAGGTGTTTGAAGGCTTGGTGTCGGGCGTGAGCAAGTGGGGCTTGTTTGTCGAACTGAAGGACAGTAAGTGCGAAGGCTTGGTGCGTTACGAAAACTTGCCTGGCGATTACTATTATCTTGATGAAGACAATTTCCGTGTCATCGGTGAAGACACTGGCCATGTTATCCAGTTGGGCGACGAAGTGAGGGTGGTCGTCAAGGCGGTCGATTTGTTCAAGCACAAGATGGATTTCGAGATGCTTCCTGACCTCTCGATGATGAAACGGAAACCCAAAAATAAACGCCGTTAAGACATAATGTCTTAATTCAATAAAAATACCTATTTTTGCAAATCATAATTATTCAAAACAATTCAATATGAATAATCTACGAAAACTTTTACCAATTCTTCTTCTCGTTTTTGTCGCTATTGCTACAACGAGTTGCAAGAAAGAAAAGATTGAAGTCTCAGAATCCAATTTATGGTTTAAAGCCGATGGAGGTACGAAAACCATCGAAGTTGAAGCAACACACGGTTGGAGAATCCAGGAAAACAGCGATTTTGATTGGTTCACCGTTACGCCTTCGAGTAGCGGTGAGAGCCGTTCTACAATCACTATCAATGTTGAGCCGTTGGATGCTGCAGCAGAGGGCTATAGGAATGGTCATATTTCGATTCTTTCGCCAAAGGGCGGTGCCCAAATCGTGGTGCTCATTTCGCAAGGCGAGGTTGAGTTCAGCAGCATCTATAATCTTGTGTTCGGTGTCACGAAAGAAGAGCAGTGGAATACTGACTATTTTGGCCTAATGATTGAAGACAGCTATAAGTGCTTCGAATTCGATCCTTACGACACCACTACGGGCTTCTGGATGTATTTCTTTGAGGATAGTACTGGCGTTCAGGTAGATAGGTATCGCTTTGACACGACAGTGTATTTCAGGTTTTACTATACATATGACATTGCTACTAGAAAACTCGAATGTAGTTTCCAACTTGAAGATGGGACCATTGAATACTATAATCCAACCATTATTACTGCTACTCCAGAGTTTTTCCGTTTCGAACATGAATATAAGCCCAACTACTGGGAACGTTCCGACATGAAGAAAATCGGTACTATTGACCCAGCCAAGAAGGCTGCATTGCTTAACCGTGCCGTGAAGAAACGTAAGGAAGCAGGCCCAGTGTTCCCTATCAAGTAATCGTTTTTAGAATAAACGACTTAATTCAATAAAAATACCTATTTTTGCAAATCATAATTAATCAAAACAATTCAATATGAATAATCTACGAAAACTTTTACCGGTTCTTCTTCTCGCTTTTGTCGCTTTTGCCGCATCGAGTTGCAAGAAAGACAAGATTGAAGTCTCACAGCATAATTTGTGGTTTGAAGCTGATGGAGGCTCGCAAACCATCGAAGTTACTGCCACATACGGTTGGAGAATCCAGGAAAACAGCGATTTTGATTGGTTCACCGTTACGCCCACGAGTAGTGATGAGAACCATTCCACAATCACTATCAATGTTGAGCCGCTAGATGCTGAAGCAGAAGGTTATAGGAATGGTCATATTTCGATTCTTTCGCCAAAGGGCGGTGCCCAAATCGTGGTGCTCATTTCGCAAGGCGAGGTTGAGTTCAGCAGCATCTATAATCTTGTGTTTGGTGTCACGAAAGAAGAACAATGGAATACTGACTATTTTGGCCTAATGATTGAAGACAGCTATAAGTGCGTCGAATTCGATCCTTACGACTCTACTACGGGCTTCTGGATGTATTTCTTTGAAAATAACAAAGGTGTGCAGGTTGACAGATATAATCAAGACTCGGCTGTATATTATGCTTTTGACTATATCTACAATAAAGAAGACCGTAAACTTGATATCACTTTCGAACTTGTTGATGGGTCGCACGAGTCGTATAGCCCAACGGTGATTACTGCTACTCCAGATCTTTTCCGCTTCGAGCATGAGTATAAGCCCAACTTCTGGGAGCGTTCCGACATGAAGAAAATCGGTACCATTGACCCAGCCAAGAAGGCTACTATGTTGAACCGTGCCGTGAAGAAACGTAAGGAAGCTGGTCCGGTGTTCCAGATCAAGTAATCATTCTTGAAATTAGAGATGGAGCAGAAAAGCTTTCGCGTCATCCCTATATTGGGCATTGGAATCTATCTCATTTCGCTGTTAATTATCGACTTGGTCTTCAGAGGCCATGCAATGGAACCGATTTTCCAGCTGTGGGGTGTTGGCGAGGTGCTTTTCTTCTTCGTTCTCACGTGGCTGTTCTATCAGCGATGGAAAGATGACGACCCGAAACGCTTTTGGCGAAAGGTTTTCTTTACGGCATTGGGGCTTAGGGTCTTGTATGCTTTCCTGACTTGCTACTATTTCTATTATCAGACAGGGCTCCCGTTCGAATATGGTGCTGCCGATAGCCTAAACTATCATAAAAAAGCAGTGTATCTATCACACGCTGTCCGGGCAGGATATTTTAGTTATCCGTTTAGGTATCTGTTTGCCAATACTATGGGCTTTTCGGATTCAGGCTACACCCTTTGGCTTACCTTGCTGTATTCAATATTTGGCCCCAATGTGCTCGTTCCGCGTTTGCTCAAGGCACTTATGAGTGCCTATATGTGCATCGCCATCTATAAGCTCACATCGCGCACATTTGATGAGAAGACGGGCCGTTTGGCTGCCGTGATGAGTGTTTTCATGCCTATCTTCATCCAAATCGCTGGGCTGCATCTCAAGGAGTGCGAACTGATTTTCCTCTCCGTCATGGCCTTGGAGCGTATGGATTATCTTATTCGAAGCAAGAAATACACTTTCTGGAATGTCTTTTTCCCGATTCTTCTCGTTGCCTTGACCTTCGGTTTCCGGACGATTACGGGGATGTGCCTCATCTTTGCCTTCTTGGTGTTCATTGTGCTTTCAACCAAAGACTTGGTTCCGATAAAGAGCAAGATTATCGTTGTTTCTGCCGTTGTGGTATTGTTTTTCGTCTTCCTTTTCACCCCGATTGGATATGAGATGAGATTCATCAATAAACTGAAATTCACCGATATTGATTATCAGAGCGAAAAGTTCGAAAAAATGGGCATGGAACATGCTGAGTTGGCAAAGAACATTTATGTGGCACCAGCCGCCTTTGTGATGCCGGTTGCTTCGATGGTGGATGTTTCCAATGGCAACCAGAAGATGCTGAATGGCAGTGTCTATGTGAAGAACTTCATCGCATTCTTTGCCATGTTGGCCATAGTGATAGCTTTTCGTGAACGCAAATGGCGTAATTTTAGTCTCATTGGGGCTTACGAACTCAGCTATCTTGCCATCATCATGTTTTCTTTTGCCTTTAATTCGGAGCGCTATCACGAACCTGCTATCCCTATGATGATAGTGATGGCAGCCTATGCTGTCACTCGTATTCAAAAGAAAGACAGGAAGTTCTTCTACATATATTGTGGTTTGTTGCTAGTCGCATTGGTGGGTTGGAACTGGATGAAATTGTCGGCGCGAGGATTAATTTGAAAAAATTTCTCCAAAAGGCTTGCGGCATTCAAAAAAGATGTATCTTTGCAGTCGCAATAGGGTACCTTGCCCGAGTGGTTAGGGACCGGTCTGCAAAACCGGGGACAGCGGTTCGAATCTGCTAGGTACCTCATCAAGCTCGCTGAGAATCAGCGGGCTTTTTTGTTATCACATGAATCATGGAAATAAAAAAATGGGGCTGACCAAATGGCCAACCCCATGATGTTTTATTCCGGATGGAATCAGATTTGCTCTTCTTCAACGCGGATAGGCTGTGGTTCAGCCTTGCGGATGTCGAGTTCGTCGATGAGGCGGGTAGCGCCAGCATACTTGTCGATGATGAACAGCACGTAGCGGATATCGACGTTGATGGTGCGTTGGAGTTTAGGCTCGAAGTTGACGTCGCCGCTCATGGCTTCCCAGTTGCCGTCGAAGGCCAGACCGAGGAGTTCGCCCTTGGCGTTCATGATTGGGCTGCCCGAGTTACCACCAGTGATGTCGTTGGTCGAGAGGAAGCACACGATGAGTTCGCCATTGTCGTCGGCATATTGGCCGAAGTCTTTCTTTTCGATGAGGTCGATGAGGCGCTTTGGAGCGTCAAATTCGTAGTCGCCAGGGACATACTTTTGGAGGATGCCGTTGGCGGTGCAGACGTAATCATAATGGACTGCATCGGCTGGTTGATAGTCCTGAACCGAACCATAGCTCATACGCATGGTTGAGTTGGCATCTGGATAGAGGCTCTTGCCAGGTTGTGTGGCAGCGTAGTATTCGCGCAGACCTTTCACGAAGATGTGGTCATTTTCGCTGACGGTAGTCATGGCTTGGCGATAGGCTGGAATGCCGCTCATGATGACTTCCATCATTGAGGTGTTCATGATGTAAGCGTAGTCCTTTTCAATCTTCTTGGCTTTTGGCTTTTCGATGAAGGCCTTGATGCTTTCTGGGGTAGCGAAGATGGAGTTGGCATAGACTTCTTCGGTGAAGGCGTCGATGTCGCCCTTGAATTTCTTGTCGATGATGTTGAAGATTTCAGGCAGTTCGTCGGCGTTGAAGGCATTGCGATAGGTCTTCAGCATTTCGGCGAAGGTCTTCTTTTCCACTTGTGGGTCAACCTCGGCAAACAGTTCGTCAACATCGATTTGTTGCATCATGGTCAAAGCCACGGCTTCGGCGTCCTTGTCCTTATCTTGAACGGCTTGGTAATAAGCACTGAACAATGAAGCGCGGCCAGCGGCACCGATGCCAGAAATGAAGTTTGGATAATACACATATTTGGCAACTTGGTTGAGTTGCTCGTAAGCGTCTTTGAGGTTAGGCAGAGCCTTGGCATATTCGGCTTGGCGCTTGGCATCGCTGTTGACCCAGTTAGTGAAGTCGTTTTCGAGGGCGACTTTGGTTTCGCTCACCTTGTTCTTGCGGAGCATGGTGCATTGTCCGATGAAGTTCTTCCAGGTGTTGGCGAGGCCAGCGTGGTTGTCGGCATACATCAGGTTGATGTGTTCGTCAGCTTTCATGTATTCTTCCATCACTTCGAGTTGCTTGCCGAAGATGTCGATGATGAGAGGGTAGAAGGTCTCAGCGTTGTAGTCGATGCCATAACTCGACATGTAGCGTTCGGTTGAGCCAGGGAAACCCCAGATCATGGTGAAGTCGTCTTGCTTCACACCATCGAGGCTGACAGGAAGGTGATGCTTAGGAGTCAACGGCACATTGTCCTTCGAGTAGGCGGCTGGGTTGCCGTCCTTGTCGGCATACACGCGGAAGATGCTGAAGTCGCCCGTGTGGCGAGGCCACATCCAGTTGTCGGTGTCGCCGCCAAACTTACCGATGCTCGAGTTGGCCACGCCAACCAGACGGACGTCGGTATAGACTTGATAGACGAACATATAATATTCGTTGCCTTCGAAGAAGCCCTTCACGACGGGGTTGTATTTTCCGCCTTCCGAAGCAGCTGCTTCAATTTCCTTGGCCTTGGCGCTGATGGCGCTTTGGCGGTCTTGGAAGTCCATGTCGTCGGTAACGACGCTGAGCACTTCCTTGGTGACGTCTTCCATGCGGATGAGGAACGATGCTGTCATGTCGGCAGCTGGAAGTTCTTCCGAATAGTCTTTTGCCCAGAAACCGTCGCGGAGGTAATCGTGTTCATCGGAGCTGAGCTTTTGGATGGAACCGTAGCCGCAGTGGTGGTTGGTGAACAGCAGGCCATGTTCCGAAACGATTTCGCCTGTGCAGAAGAAACCGCGTGGCATAGGGCTGTCGCCCAAACCCACGATGGCGTCTTTCAGGCTGTTGTGGTTGATGCTGTAGAGTTCTTCTGGGGTCAGTTGCAGACCCATCTTTTGCATGTCAACATAGTTGAGGCGTTCCACGAACATTGGAAGCCACATGCCTTCGTCGGCACGAACCTTGCCCACCATGACTAAGAGGGCAAGCATGAAAATACCAAATACTTTTTTCATTGATTTAATTTATTGATTAATAGATATTTTTAATTAATATTTTCCTTTTGTGGAAAGCAATCCGCAAGCAGCATCGATGTCTTGCCCGCGTGAAGCGCGGATGGTGGCGATGATGCCCTTGTTGTTCAAGGCATCGCGGAAGGCAGCCATGCTCATCTTGTCGGGACACTTCATCGGCAGGTTGGGGATGGTGTGGTAACAGATGAGGTTCATGCGGCAACGCAAACTACCTAACAGGCGGGCCAGTTCCTTGATGTGTTCGCCCGTGTCGTTCATGTCTTTGAAGACGATGTATTCGAACGAGAGGCGGCGTTGGCCGTGCCAGTCGTGTTGCTTCACCAAGTGGACGACTTCCTTGATAGGATAGACCTTTTCAATCGGCATGATTTTCAGTCGCTCGTCGTGGAACGGGCTGTGCATGCTGATGGCAAGGTTGCATTTCGACTCTTCGAGGAAGCGCTTCAGGTTAGGGATGATGCCGCAAGTTGAGACGGTGATGCGTGTCGGGCTCCATGCCAAGCCCCATTCGGCGGTGAGCACCTCTAAGGCACCCATCAGGTTGTCGTAGTTGTTGAGCGGCTCGCCCATGCCCATCACCACGATATTAGATAAAGTGTCGAATTCGGGCAGGCTGAACACTTGGTTGAGGATTTCGGCCACCGAGAGGTTCTTTTGGAAGCCTTGCTTACCTGTCGCGCAGAAGAGGCAGTCCATCTGGCAGCCCGCTTGGGTGGAGATGCACAGTGTGGCGCGTTCTTTCTCGGGAATGTAGGCCGACTCGATGCGATGTTCGCCAGCAGCGAAGAGGTATTTCTTCGTGCCGTCGGTCGAGTCTTGTTCGTTTAGTGGGGCTGTCATGCCGACTTCATAACGCTCAGAAAGCAACTCGCGCGACTTCTTGCTGAGGTTCGACATGTCGTCAATCGAAGCACAACGTTTCTTGTAAATCCAGTCAACAATCTGTTTTCCAGTGAATTTCGGTAAACCTAAGTCGTTGACAATTTCTTGCATTTCGGAGGGATTTTTTCCCAGTAAAACTTCTTTTTCCATGCTGCAAAAGTACTAATTTATAGGGATTTTTCGTCGTTTTGTTGAAAATTCGCCGTAATGCGAACAACATCGTAACGAGAATTATAGCGCATAGCAACCTTTCAACGATATCCAAATCAGTACTTGTTAACATGAAAAATCTGTAATCATGAAAAGTATCCATCCTTGCACATAGAATAATTTACTTATCTTTGCCGCTTGAAAGGAGAAAACGATTATGGCAACAATTACAATTCAGTATGATGCACGTAATTCAAGTGCTAAACGTTTGTTGGAATTTCTGCGGACTCTCAGTTTTATTAAAATCAAAGAAGACTCAGCTAATGAAGAACCTCAATACGACCCTGAATTTGTCAAGAAGATAAATGAAGGAAGAAAAGAGTTTGAGGAAGGCAAATGCAAGGTGATAAATACTGAAGATTTGTGGAAATGACTTACAGTATAGCTTATTCATCAAGGGCGCAGAAAGACATTGCATGGTGGAAGAAAAATGGTAGTGAACAGACGAAGCGTAAGATTTCCACCTTGCTGAAAGAACTTGAGACCCATCCCGAAACAGGAACGGGAAAACCAAAACAACTAAAAGGAGACTTGTTGGGATGTTGGTCAAGACGAATCAACGACAAGGACAGGCTCGTGTATGAAATCAGGAATGAATGTGTTGTGGTGCTTGTCCTATCTATGAAAGGCCACTACAATGACAAGTGATGACGCATTTACGCAAAAAAAGCTCCGGAAAGGAGCTTTTTTGTTGTTTCCAAATTAAAGAGCCACGTGTCGGACTCGAACCAACGACCTACGCATTACGAATGCGTTGCTCTACCAACTGAGCTAAAGTGGCTTGCATTTGAGGCTGCAAAAATAGACAAAAAGGCGATACATTTGTCGTTTTATCTAAAAAATGTGTTTTCACGATTTTTTGATTACTTTTGCGGCATGAAATCGCACTTGCTGAAAATCGGTTCCTTGTTGATGGCGCTCATGGTGCTCTTTGTCTCGATAGGCTGGAATGTCAACTTCCACTATTGTACCGATGAAAATCATTTGATGAGCAGCTTTGGCGATGCTTCGCAGCTTTGTGAGCATTGCCACCACCATCACCATCACGCGATGAATGCTGCCGAGTTCGCCGAGCATAATAAAGTGGTGCATTTTGGCGACAAATGCTGTTGCGAAGATTTCGACAGCCTTATCGGTTTCACCGACAATTACACGTTTTCGCCCGTAAAACAGTTGATTGTTTTCTTCCAAGTTGTCGCCCATTTTACTCCTGAATTTTCTATCGTTGAAAATATTGACAATCAATGTTTAATCAATTTTTCACATAGAAAAATTCCAATTTTCAAGTCGGCACGACAAACACTGACTTATTTCTCGCAACTCAAGCTTAATCCGTTGGTTTATTGAAGGCTATTCTGGTTCACAAAACAGAATAGAATGAAGGCGTGTTGTTTCGGCTCCCCTTCGGCTTCGCTCAGGGAGCAGCTCAGCATCCCACAAAGTCCCTAAGTCAAATATCAAAAAGTCAATGCTTCGGCTCCGCTCAGCATCCCACAAAGTCAAAATGTCCCCTAGTCCCTAAGTCTAAAAGTCCCTAAGTCCCCCAGTCAAAAAAAGTCAAATCATCAATAAATCAACAAACAATGAAAATCAATAAAATAATTCTTATATCATTTTTGATGGTGTTTGCCAAAGGTGTTTCAGCGCAACATCATCATCACGACCATGAAGGTCACGAACACATCGAAGGCACCGTTTATGAAGAAATTGACGGCAAGAAAGTGCCGCTGCCGGGTGTCAATGTGTATTGGAAAATCGTCAACGAAGGCACGGTGACCGATGCCAACGGACATTATGAGATTTGTGTCCACGAGAAGATTCATTGCCTTGTCTTCAGCTGTGTTTCTTACGAGAACGACACCGTCCACCACATGGATCATGGCATGCATTACGACCATGTCTTTGCTGGCGAACACATGCTGAGCGAGGTTGAGATAGCGGCCCGCCGTCAGGCGCAATTTGTCTCTATTCTTGACCCACATGCCGTGCAGCAAATTACGGGCGAGGCTTTGCGCCGCTGCGCCTGCTGCAGCTTGGCCGAGAGTTTCGAGACCAACGCCTCTGTGGATGTGGCTTATAGCGATGCTGTCACTGGTGCCAAGCAGATTGAGTTGCTCGGCTTGAGTGGTATCTATACCCAAATGCTGGCCGAAAACATGCCAAACTTCCGCGGATTGGCTTCGGCCTTCGGCTTGGGCTATGTGCCTGGCACTTTTATGAATGGCATCCAGGTTTCGAAAGGAACTTCTTCTGTCAGAAATGGTTATGAATCCATCAGCGGGCAAATCAACGTTGATTTCAAGGAACCGGAAGAGGGCAAGAGCGAGAAGGTTTTCGTCAACTTGTTTGGCAGCACGATGGGTATGGCTGAAGCTAATTTCAACACCTATTTCAAGACGGGAGAGAAGAGTGGCATTGCATTGCTGGGTCATGTCAACCATAATTTCATGAAGATGGATTCGAACCACGACACCTTCCTCGACGACCCGATGGTGACGCAATACAACGTCTTTGCGCGCTACAATTATATGGGCGATGTCTTTACTTGCAAAATTGGCGGTAAGGCCTTGAAGGAAAACCGTCTGAGTGGCCAGATGGATTTCGACCCCGAAAAGCGCAGTAATATTGATTATGACGTTTATGGCATCGGCATCAACACGCAACGATATGAGGCTTTTGCCAAGACGGGCTTTATCTTCAGCCGTCCCGAAACTAGCCTCGGCATCCAGCAGCAGTTCACCTACCATAAGGTGGATTCCTATTTCGGTCGCACCGACTACAACGCCAAGCAGCTTTCGTATTACGCCAACGCTTTGTTCGACTCCTATATCTATAACGACCACCACAAGTATTCGGTTGGTGCAAGCTATTCGTATGACAATTTCGATGAAAAGCTTGCCGATAGCGCCATGACTCGCATTGAGCATGTTCCAGGTGTCTTTGCCGAATATGTCTTCAACGACGAGTGCCACTGGAGCGTGATTGGCGGTTTTCGCGCCGACTATAACAGTTATTACAAGAAGATGCTTTACACGCCCCGTCTGCATGTGCGTTTCAAGACCGAAAGCGAGTTGGCTTTGCGTCTTTCGGCGGGCAAGGGCTACCGTTCGCCTAATGTGCTGGCCGAAAATTCGACCTTGTTGGCCTCGTCGCGCCAGCTTATGTTCCTTGAAACGCCTAAGATGGAAGAGGCTTGGAACTATGGCATCAACTTGACGAAGCATTTCGACATTGGCGATAAGGAACTTGAGCTGATGGTGGATTTCTACCGCACCGATTTCGTCAACCAGATTGTGCTCGACCGCGATGCCGATGCGCATCAGATCCGCATTTATAACCTCAACGGGAAATCGTATTCCAACTGCGCCCAAATCGAAATGAACTACGAGCTGTTCAAGGATTTCGATGCTACCGTCGCTTTCCGTTTCAACGATGTGAAGATGACCATCGACGATACCTTGCGTGAGAAGCCTTTCGTGAACCGCTATAAGGGTTTGGTTTCGCTTTCGTATGCGCCAGGCACTTGGCAGTTCGACGTCACAACCCAACTGAATGGCGACAGCCGCGTGCCTTCGCTTTCGGGCAACGCCACGGCTGTGGAAAACGGCCAGGACATCCGTCGTTCGCCTTTCTATGTGATGCTTACTGCGCAAGTTACCAAGAAGTTGGGCGACCATTGGGAAGTGTATGTGGGTGGCGAGAACCTCACCAACTACAAGCAGGACAAGCCTATCATTGCAGCAAGTGAGCCTTTTGGCGAAGATTTCGATGCCTCCATGGTCTGGGGTCCGTTGAGCGGCATTCGGGCTTATCTGGGGGTGAGGTTTCAGATAAAATGATACCTTAGATTCTTTGAAAATGCTTATTTTTGCAGCCTAAAAAATCAGTTATAATGAAAAAGTTGGTTTTTCTTACGGCTATTGCTGCCATGATGGTGGCATGTGGCCAGAAAGGTAATGTTGAAACTCAAAATCAAGACACGATACCTCAGAAGGTGTTAGTTCCGTCGGGGGTGCCTACGGTTTCCGTTCCGAGTTTGGAACAGACGCCTGTTACTGTTGTTTCTAATCCTGTAGCACAAGGCAGAGATCCTAACGCTCCTGTATTGAGAATTGAAGAAGGCAAGCCTCTCGATTTGAGCCAATTGTTTGGCGGGCCAAAGAAGACGTTGGGTGAGGCCGCCACCGAAATGATCGATTCCATCCAGAAGATGGCTGAGAGTGGCAATGCCGACTTCGAGTATTTTTATGGTGCTTGCTTCAATGAAGGCTGGGGTGTGGATGTGGATTATGTGAAAGCCATGAAGTGGTATAGGAAGGCAGCCGAGAAAAATCAGAAGTTTTCGTATAATGCCATCGGTAATCTTTACCGCATGGGCAGTGGCGTGAAGGCCGACCCGAACCAGGCTTTCGATTGGTTCGAGAAAGGTGCTGATGTGAAAGACCCGCAAGCCATGCTTAATTTGGGCAACTGCTACTATTTTGGCATGGGAGCTGAGAAAGACCTCGACCAAGCCGTGAAATGGTGGCAAGACGCTGCAGCTTATGGCAATGCCTTCGCTGAGGCCCAGTTAGGTGACTGCTATTTCTATGGTATGGGTGTTGAAAAGAATATCGACAAGGCTGTCGAACATCTAACCAAGGCTGCTGATGGGAATGTGCCTAGCGCACAGTATCGTCTTGGTATTCTTTATTATGCCGGGCAAGGAGTGCAGCAAGACCTTGTCCACAGTGAACTGCTGATGAAGAAGGCCCGTGATGGCGGCATGAAGGAAGCCCAGGATTTTCTTGATAATCAGTTCAAGAAATAAGAAAAAGCGGTACTTTCGTGCCGCTTTTCTCTTTCTGCAACAGTAGATTGCATTGTTACGATTATTCTCAACGTAACAGAAGCTTCGCAAATTTCTTATTCTTTCCGAAGAGATAAGCGCCGCCGAGGGCGGCCAGCAGCAGTGCTCCGTCGCCTACAGGTGTGTACCAGTCCTCGCCCGAGCCGTGGTAGCCAGGGTTGTTGATGTTGAACTCTTCGTTCTGGATACGTGGGTTGTCGATGTCCTCGTCGATGAGGAAGATCTGTGCGTTGGAGACGGTTGCGAATGCAAGGATGAGCGATACGGTGGCGATTAACTTCTTCATTTTGTCTGTCGGTTTTGTTATTCGTGACGCCTTGGGCAGCGTCACATTCGGTTATTGTTTGTTTTGTAGTGAGTTTTCCTGTACCTTGTCGATATATATGTGTGGAGGTTCATTTCTTCTTCTTCCCAAAGAGGTAGGCACCGCCGAGGGCGGCCAGCAGCAGCGCGCCGTCACCTACAGGCGTGTACCAGTCCTCGCCCGAGCCGTGGTAGCCAGGGTTGACGATGTTGAACTCCTCGTTCGGGTTTCTCGGGTTGTCGATTCCGTCGTCGATGAGGAAGACCTGCGCGTTTGACATGATGCTGAAGCTGAGGATGACGAGAAGGGTGGCTAATATCTTTTTCATTTTGTTTGTCGTTTTGTTTGTCATTTCGTTTTTCGTTTTGTTTTTCGTTTGGCAATAATATACAATTTGACCTATAGAGGTTTACCATACATCGATAATGGTGTAAATCAAGCAGAATTAGCAGTTTGAGGTTCCCGCCGCGAGCGTCGGGAAATCGAAGATTACCTCACTTCGTGTCGGTGAATCGGAGATTTCGACGTAGTCAATGGAAATCGTGGGAGTTATCATAAGGGCGGCGGCGGGTGAGGTTCACACTAAGCTCTATAACAGGTCGCCGCCGCTCGTTCTATTAATCCGCGGCATCCATTCCCGTCGCCAGACGGGAATCTCTATTTGGGCCTAAAAGTATATTATTGCCTTTCGTTTTTGTCTGTTGAGAGGTTTTCTGCACTTTAAATAATTATATGTGGAGATTTATTTCTTCTTGTTCTTCTTTCCGAGAAGGTAGGCTCCGCCGAGGGCGGCCAGCAGCAGTGCGCCGTCGCCTACGGGCGTGTACCAGTCCTCTCCCGAGCCGTACCAGGTGGGGTTGTCGATGTTGAACCCGCTATTCTGGGTACGCGGGTTGGTGGCGTCCTCGTCGATGAGGAAGACCTGTGCGTTTGCCATGATGCTGAAACCGAGGATGACGATGAGCGTGGCTAGTACTTTGTAACATCTAAATATTGCATAAAACAAAGAATAATCGTATCTTTGCCGCGTCACATACAACACGATACGATTATGCCTATCCAGAAGTACGAGGTAAGTCTGTCTGCAACGGAGCGCAAGCAACTTACCAAGATTGTAAAGTCCGGCAAGATGCCGGCAAGGACCATCCTTCGGGCCAATATTCTTCTTGCGGTGGACAAGAACGGGAAAAGTCCCATGACCGTGCAAGAAGCTGCGATTGCATTCAACACATCGTCCACTACAGTTCAGAATGTCAGGACTGCTTATGGGGAGAGGGGACTCGACGCAACGCTTCAGAGGAAGAAGCGGGAGACTCCACCGGTTGAGGCAAAAGTCACAGGAGAAGTCGAAGCCCATATCATAGCCCTCGCATGTGGGGATCCGCCCAAGGGATATGCCAAATGGACACTCCGTCTCCTTGCCGACAAGTCGGTCAAACTGGGGTATATCGATTCCATATCGCACACACAGGTTGGACGCATT
>CALBNP010000142.1 GCA_937896505.1 uncultured Bacteroidales bacterium
GAGCAATATCGCGAAGTGCTTTTCATTGAGCCATACGACGAGGTGAAAGCCACTTGGCAAGGCGAGATGATGGATAACAAGCAGGCCAAGGAAATCTCAGGCATTGAAACCGTTAAGTCGAGCGATGAGTTCTATGCTGTGCTGAACGACATCGCCCTGACCGGTTGCGACACCATTTTCATGAATACGTACGAATATCCGAAATATGAGTGCAACGTCGAGACCATTCAACAGCGTTTCGTAAAGAAAATCAAGGAGTTGTATCCGTTGCATCAGTTTGGAAGGACTGCCCCGATTCTCAACGAATTGCGCATGATCAAGTCGAAAGAAGAATTCGACATCACGCAAGATGCCTGCAACATCACGGCAAAGGCTTTCCGCAGATGCTTGGAAACCGTGAAACCGAACCGTTACGAATACCAGATTCAGGCCGAAATAGAATACATTTTCAAGTTGAACAATGCATCGGGACACGCTTACGCGCCAATCGTGGCGGGTGGCAAAAACGGCTGCTGCCTGCATTATTCGAAGAACGACGACATTCTCAACGATGGCGATTTGCTGCTTTTCGACATTGGCTGCGAATACAAGAACTATTCTTCCGACCTCAGCCGCACCATTCCTGTCAACGGCAAGTTTACGGAACGCCAGAAGGAATGTTACAGTGCCGTATTGCGCGTGATGAAGGAAATCACCAAATTATATAAGGTGGGTGGCACCATCAACGAAATCAACCAGACGACTTACCGCCTGATGGAACAGGAAATGATCAAGCTGGGACTTTTCACCGCCGAAGATGTCGCAAAACAAGACCCCGACCATCCGCTTTACCGCAAATACTTGATGCACGGCATGTCGCATCACATCGGCTTGGATGTCCACGACAGTGTTGACAAATACAAGCCTTTCCAGCCCGGCATGATTCTCACTTGCGAGCCTGGCATTTATATCCGTGAAGAAGGCATCGGCATCCGCATTGAAAACGACTTGCTCATCACCGAAGGCGAACCCGTCAAC
>CALBNP010000143.1 GCA_937896505.1 uncultured Bacteroidales bacterium
TCGATGTTCTTCGAGCCGATGGTCTTCTTCACCTTGCCGTTCTTTTCGGAAACGGCCCAGTCTTCTTCAGCCATCTCGGTCTTGTCGTCAACATAAAGGGCAACAATCACATATTCATCGCGCAACATCTTCAGCACTTCAGGATCGCTCCACACGCTGTTTTCCATTTCGCGGCAGTTGTTGCAGCCGTGACCGGTGAAGTCAACGAAGACAGGCTTGTCTTGTGCGCGGGCACAGCTCAAGGCTTGTTCGTAATCGAAGTAACCGCTCAAATCGTGAGGCAGTTCAAGAATGTCGCCATATTTCGGTTCTTCGCAAATGTCGGATTCAATCTGTGAATCGACATAAGTAATGGTCTTATTCAGGTTGAAATCCAAGGTCTGTTGTGGAGGCAGATAGCCCGAGAGAGCCTTCAGAGGAGCGCCCCACATGCCAGGAATCATATAGATAACAAAGACGAAGTCGATGATGATGAGGACAAGGCGGAACACGCCCAGTTCCTTGACTTCCTTTTCGCCCTTGAAGCGGATCTTGCCCAAGAGATAGAAGCCCAGCAGGGTGAAGCACACAATCCAAATGCCGAGATAGACTTCGCGGTCGAGCAAGCCCCAACCGTATGCTTGGTCGGCAGTCATCAAGAACTTGAAGCCGAGGGCGACTTCGACGAAGCCCAGGACGACCTTCACCGAGTTCATCCATCCACCGCTCTTCGGCAGTTTCTGGAGCAGGTTCGGGAACATGGCAAACAATGCAAATGGCAAGGCGAATGCGATTGAGAATGCCAGCATGGAAATGATAGGAGCCCAAACCTGGCCGTTGGTCGATTGAATCAAGACCGTGCCCACGATAGGACCAGTGCATGAGAACGACACCAGCACCAAAGTCAAGGCCATGAAGAAGATGCCGCCGAGGTTCTTGGTGTTCTGTTTTTCGTCGCTCTTGTTCAACATGCCGCTGCCCAAGGTGATTTCGAATGCGCCGAAGAATGATGCAGCGAACACCATGAACACGATGAAGAATATCAGGTTAGGAATCCAGTTGGTAGCCAGCCAGTTGAAGATACCCGTTGTAACGCCCTCACCGCCAATAAAATAAGTAACAAGAATCAAGATGGCGATTGGCAAGGTGTAAAGCATCACGATGAAAAGGAAATACATCAAAGCCTTGAAGCGGCCTTCCTTCTTGCTTTCGCCTTCGCCGTGCATGAAGAACGACACGGTCATTGGCACCATCGGGAACACGCAAGGTGTCAGCAAGGCGGCAAAGCCCCAAAGGATGGCGGCCAGAATCATGCCCCAAAGACTGGTATCGGTGCTTTCGGCGCCTTCGGAAGTGAAATATTCATAATCATCGCCTGCCACCTGAACTACGGTTTCGGCTTCAGCTTCTTGTTCTAGTTCATCAGCAACAGGAACTACTTCAGCCATCGTCCCGTCGCCATTCACCTTAATTTCAAAGTCCTCATTAACAGGGATGCAACCACCTTCCTTGCAGACCTGAGCCGAGATGGTGCCCAACAGCATGAAATCGCTTTCGGTGAGACGTTTCAGACGCTGTGCGTAGGAAGCAGTGCCCATAAATTGCTTATACTCAACTTCAAAAATGTCATCATAGAACAGCTGACTTTCTGTGACATCGCGCGCTTCGCCGACCAGTTCGTAGTTGGCTGAAGGCTCGATTTCGAACACCGTAGGCATCGGGCCCATATCCGGCATCGTAGTCGAATAGATGTGATACTCGGGGTCAACCGTTGCGGTTGCAACCAGGTCAAACTCAGTTTCGCTAACTGTTTCGATGGCAAACGACCACTTCACAGGATCGACCATCTGCGACTTTGCGCTGAAAGGCAAGGCAATCACCAAAGCCATCAGCAAGGAGAGGAATAATTTCTTCATTATGCTAGTTTTTCAAAAAAAATACGTGCAAAAATAGAGAATTTTATCATTGCCTTTCACAATTCACAACAATTCCGCCTCAAAAACCGATTTCGTATCTTTTACCACTTTGTATCTGTCGTCAATGCGTTGCCCGACAACCCACAAAATATCACCATTTGCCGAAACCAAAAGCCATTGGTTTTCTTTCTGACAATTTGTATATTTCTGATTCACAAAGAAATCGCTCAGCAATTTCGAACCCCTCATACCCAGAGGATGAAAACGGTCGCCCTGCCGCCAATGGCGCAATGTCAAAGGGAAAGCGATTTTATCAAAATCAAGCATTGCCACCAAAGGTGATTTATCAACAGCAAATTGCCCAGAAATCTCAAACTTGGAGAAGCGGATTTTCAAAGGATTTTCAATCTGTCCTACTCCCTTTTCAATAATAAATGCGTCATGATAGGATTCTTTTCTTTCCGAAAGATGCAAACTGTCGCGTTCAACCGTCACCTGATGCGATGGCGAATAGAAACGCTTTCCTACGCTATCTTCAAGTCCTTCAAAGACAAAACGGCATTGGTCGGTATTGAACCCGTATTGCCGCAACCATTCAAAGAGCAGCTGAAAGCCGTTATCACATTGAAAGACAGACTTTTCAACGCTTCGAACCGAACCGTCAACCGAAACCAATTGCGAAAACCTTTCATTCAATAATTGACGATACAATTCATTTTCCGAAGCCAAAAATCCGATTGATTTTCCGATTGAATTTCGTGCATCAACAGAGATTTCATCCATCAAAGGCATCAGCTGGTTGCGAATCTTATTACGCAGATAAACCGTTTCTGCATTGGTATGGTCTTCACGCCAAACGATTTGGTTTTCAATAGCATACTTTCTGATTTGCTCCCGCGAAGCCCAAAGCAAAGGCCGAATCAAGACACCGTTTATTGGCTTCATGCCCTTCAAGCCATGCAAACCTGCTCCGCGCAACAAATTGATGAAAAAAGTCTCAATCTGGTCGTCGGCATGATGCGCCAAAACGATTTTATCGTAACCCAATTGCTGCCTCAGTTCTTCAAACCAGACATAACGCAAATCGCGCGCCGCCATCTCGATGGAAACACCTTCCTCTACAGCATATTTTTCCGTATCAAAATGATTCACAAAACATTGCAAATCATTTTTTTCGGCATAACCACGCACAAACTGCTCATCGCCATCGGATTCCTCGCCACGCAAATGGAAATTGCAATGGGCCACGACAAAATGTGCGCCCGCCTTTTGCATCAAGTCGGTCAGGACCATCGAATCCACTC
>CALBNP010000144.1 GCA_937896505.1 uncultured Bacteroidales bacterium
TCATTTTATACTAAATCAGAACATTAACCCTCAAAACTATTAAAAAAGTGAACAACATTCTCATCATTTCACTACTGGTATTAGGTATCTTAGGAGGCGTTTTGGCGGTAATCCTTTATTTCGTGGCCCAGAAATTCAAGGTGGAGGAAAATCCTCTCATTGATGAAGTGGAAGCCGTGTTGCCTGGTGCCAACTGCGGTGGCTGCGGTTTTGCCGGCTGCCGCGCTTTGGCCGAAGCCTGCGTCAAGCAAGGCACCGAAAAGGGTAACCTCGAAGGTTTGGCCTGTCCTGGCACCGACATGAGCAAGGTCGCCGAAATTCTCCACCTGACCGCTACTGCTGCTGAGCCAAAGATTGCCGTTGTCCGCTGCAACGGTTCTTGCGCGAACTCACCGGCTAAGGTTCACTACGAAGGTGCCGACATCTGCGCTTTCGCCAACACGTTGTACGCTGGCGAAGGTGGCTGTTCGAAAGGTTGCTTAGGTTTAGGCGACTGCACCAAGAAATGCCCATTCGACGCCCTGCACATCAACAAGGAAACGGGACTGCCCGAAGTCGATGAAAAGAAATGCGTCGGCTGCGGCGCCTGTGCCAAGGTTTGTCCTCGCGGCATCATCGAACTGCGTCCTCGTGGCAAGAACGACCGCCGCGTGTATGTGTGCTGCTCCAACACCGACAAAGGCGCTCTGGTCATCAAGAATTGCAACGTCGGCTGCATCGGCTGCCAAAAGTGCGTGAAGACCTGCCCATTCGAAGCCATCGAGATGCGCGGCAACCTCGCCTACATCGACCCAGCCAAGTGCAAGAGCTGCCGCAAGTGCGAAGAAGTCTGCCCACGTGGCACCATCCACGCCGTCAACTTCCCGCCTCGCAAGCCAAAGGCTGAAGAGCCTGTCAATCAAGAAGTAACCAACGAAAATAAAGCTTAAGCATGAATCCTATAAAGACTTTTCCAAAAGGTGGCGTCCATCCGGAAGAAAACAAGCTTTCGGCTGACAAGCCTATACAGAATTTCCCGATGCCGAAGCAGATCATTGTCCCGTTAGGGCAATGCTTGGGTGCGCCCGCCGACCCAATCGTCCAGAAAGGCGATCATGTGCTGACCGGACAACTCATCGGCACAGCGAAGGGTTTCGTATCGGCCAACGTCCACTCCCCTGCCACCGGCACCGTCACAAAAATTGACGTCGTGATGGACCACACAGGCTACTACAAACCCGCCGTTTTCATTGATGTCGATGAACAAGAACAATGGATCGAAGGTTACATCGACACCGATGAACTGCTTACCGAAATCAAGCTCGCACCTAACGAAATCATCAACAAGATCAAGGAATGTGGCATCGTCGGTATGGGCGGCGCAACCTTCCCGACCCATGTCAAACTGATGATTCCGGAAGGCAAGAAAGCCGAATACATCATCATCAACGCTGCGGAATGTGAGCCTTACCTGACTTGCGACAACCGTCTGCTGCTTGAAAAGACCAAGGAATTTTTGATGGGCGTCAAGATTCTGATGACCGCCGTCAACGCACCGAAAGGTATCATCGGCATTGAGTGCAACAAGAAGGGTGCCATCGAATTGCTCGACAAGACCATCAATGAAAACCGCGAACTCTACAAGAACATCGAGGTTCAGCCTTTGAAGACCAAATATCCGCAAGGCGGCGAAAAGCAAATCATCAAGGCTATCACCGGCCGCGAAGTACCTTCGGGCAAACTGCCTATCGAGACGGGTTGCGTCGTGGTGAACGTGGCTTCCACCTTCGCCATCTACGAAGCCGTCCAGAAGAACAAGCCGCTGATTGAACGCATCGTCACCGTGACGGGCAAATCGGTCAAGAATCCAGGCAACTACCGTGTACGTTTCGGCACGCCTGCCAACCTGCTCATCGAAGCCGTTGGCGGACTTCCGGAAAACATCACCAACGTCATCAACGGCGGTCCTATGATGGGTAAAGCCGTGTCGGTCACCGATTTCCCATGCATCAAAGGCACATCCGGCATTCTGCTGATGACCACCAACGAAGCGCAAGACCGTCATCAGACCAACTGCATCCGTTGCGGTCGCTGCGCCATTGCCTGCCCTATGGGCTTGCAGCCTTTCCTGCTCAACAAGCTATCGAAGCTGAACATGTTCGACGAGACAGAAAGCAACCACATCATGGACTGCATCGAATGCGGTTCCTGCGAGTTCACCTGCCCCGCCAACATTCCTTTGTTGGACTATATCCGTTACGGCAAAGCCAAGACTGGCGCCATAATCCGTTCACGCAACCAAAAGTAATTAGACCATGAGTACATACACAATATCCGGTTCGCCTCACGTACATGCGAACGAAAGCACGAGAAGAATCATGATTGATGTGCTGATAGCGCTTACGCCAGCACTTCTCGTCGCCATTTACTATTTCGGGTGGTACGCCTTGCGCCTTACAATCGCTTCGGTAGGCACTTGCGTATTAGCCGAATGGCTTATCCAGAAATTACTCATCAAAGGACCGAGCACTATCGGTGACTGTTCGGCTGCCGTCACTGGCCTACTTTTGGCCTTCAACGTGCCTGCCAACCTTCCCGTCTGGATGGTTGTGGTTGGTGGAATCGTTGCCATCGGCGTTGCAAAAATGCCTTTTGGCGGTTTAGGCAAGAACCCGTTCAACCCAGCATTGGTTGGTCGTGTGTTCATGCTCGTTTCCTTCCCTGCAGCCATGACGACTTGGCCTAAAGTCCAACCGATTTTCGAGAATGGCTTCATTGCCGATGCCATCACTGGTCCTACCCCGCTCGGCATCCTCAAAGAAGAAGGCTTACAAACAGCCCTCACCAACAACCCAGACCTCTTGGACATGGTTCTCGGTTCGCGCGGCGGCGCTTTCGGCGAAGTCTGCGCCATCGCCCTGCTCATCGGCGCTATCTACTTGATTTGCCGTCGTGTCATCGAAATCTTCACTCCTCTGAGCATTTTGCTGACCGTTTTCATTTTTGCCGGCATCTGCCACCTCATCGACCCAGCCACTTACATTGCACCTGTCTATCACTTGATGTATGGTGGATTAATCCTCGGTGCCTTCTACATGGCAACCGACATGGTGACTTCGCCAATGACAATCCGTGGCAAACTATTGTTCGGCTTCGGCATCGGTGCCATCACGGTCATCATCCGTCTGTGGGGCGCTTATCCGGAAGGCGTTTCCTTCGCCATCTTAATCATGAATGCCTTCACTCCTCTTATCAACAAGGCTTTCAAGCCCTATCGTTTTGGTGTTGTCAAACCTTCTAAAAAACAATAAGCCATGGCAAAAAGAGAATCCACACTTAAAAACATGCTCGTCAGCCTGTTAGTCATAACGGTTGTCACGGGCGGCATTCTTGGCTTCGTGTATTCAATCACCAAAGATGCCATCGCTGAAGTTGACCTGAAGAAAAACAAGGCCGCCATCGAAGAAGTTCTGAAGACTGATGTTGAAATTGATACAACAGAAGTGGTCGAGATTGACGGATTGACCTATAACTGCGCTTACGATGCACAAAACCAACTGATTGGTGCTGCTATCAAGACTTTCTCGAACAATGGTTTTGGTGGCAAAGTCGAACTTATGGTCGGCGTGCTTGCCGATGGCACCATCAACAAGATTTCGGTATTGTCGCAAAGCGAAACCCCAGGTTTAGGTGCCAACATGACGACACCTAAATTCAAGGATCAATTCAACGGCAAAAATCCTAACGCATACAATCTCATGGTTAAGAAAGATGGTGGCGATGTCGATGCCATTACCGCTGCCACCATCAGTTCGCGTGCTTTCACCGAAGCCGTCAAGCTTGCCTGCGATAATTTTGAAGCCAACAAGGCACAATTTGTAAAACAGGTTTCTGAAACAATCGATGCTCCGGCAGACGCAGTTTCAGAAATTACCGATAATGAAGAAACAACAGAAATCACGGAAGGAGGAACTGAAAATGAGTAACAATTTACAGACTTTCACCAAAGGTTTACTGAAGGAAAACCCGACCTTAGTTTTGTTATTAGGCTGCTGCCCGACTTTGGCAACCACCACGAGCGCCATCAACGGCATGTCGATGGGTTTGGCGACCACATTCGTGCTTGTCCTTTCAAACATCTTCATTTCCCTGCTGAAGAACTTCATTCCCGACAAGGTGCGTATCCCTTGCTACATCGTGGTCATTGCATCTTTCGTGACGGTCGTTCAACTCGTCATGCAAGCCTACGTTCCAAGCATTTACGAAACCCTGGGTCTTTTCATCCCATTGATTGTGGTGAACTGCATCGTGTTGGGCCGCGCTGAGGCTTTCGCTTCGAAGAATCCGGTCTGGCCTTCACTGCTCGATGGTCTCGGCATGGGTTTAGGTTTCACCTGCTCACTCACCGTCTTGGGCTGCATCAGGGAATTCTTGGGCAACGGTTCCATTTTCAACTGTGCCATTCTGCCTGAAACCGCCAAGATTCTGGTGTTCATCCTGCCTCCTGGCGCATTCATCGTCTTAGGCTTCGTCATCGCTATTGTCAACAACTTGAAGAAATCCAAATAATCACGGCCATGAAATACCTTATTATCATACTTTCGACCATTTTGGTCAACAACGTCATCTTCTCCCAGTTCTTAGGCATCTGTCCTTTCTTGGGCACTTCGAAGAAGACTTCAACCGCATTGGGTATGGGTGCAGCCGTCATCTTCGTGCTGACGCTCTCCACCTTAGTCACATGGCTTGTCAACCAGTACATTCTTCTCCCGTTAGGACTCGAATTTCTGCAAACCATAGCGTTCATCCTCATCATTGCCGCATTGGTGCAGATGGTTGAAATCATCCTCAAGAAAATCAGCCCGTCACTTTATACGGCATTAGGCGTTTTCCTGCCTTTGATTACCACCAACTGCGCCGTGTTGGGCGTTTCGCTGACCGTAGTCACCAAAGAGTTCAACTATGGCGGTGTGGCTCACATGCTCAGTTTGGGCGAGTCCGTCGTTTATGCAGCAGGCATTGCCTGCGGTTTCGCACTGGCACTGATTATCTTTGCCGGCGTGCGCGAACACACTGAACTGATGGAAGTTCCGGAAGGCATGAAAGGCACCCCTATCGCCCTGATTACCGCCGGCATCCTTGCCCTGGCATTCATGGGATTCAC
>CALBNP010000145.1 GCA_937896505.1 uncultured Bacteroidales bacterium
AAAGTTCAGGACGGCATGACTATCATGTTCGGCGGTTTCCTCGGCGTAGGAAGCGCAACCCAAATCATCGATGCTATCGTTGAAAAAGGCGTGAAGGATTTGACCATCATCGCTAACGATACCGCTTATGACAATGTGGCTCACGGCAAGCTCGTCGCTAACCATCAGGTTAAGAAGGCCATCGTTTCTCACACCGGCACCAACAAGCAGACTGCCGAGCAGAAAAACGCTGGTACTCTTATCGTTGAATACGTTCCTCAAGGCACATTGGCAGAGCGCATCCGCGCCTACGGTGCTGGTCTCGGTGGCGTTCTGACTCCAACAGGTCTTGGCACTATCATCGCCGACGGTAAGGAAATCGTCAAGGTTGACGGCAAGGATTATTTGCTTGAAAAGCCTCTGAAGGCTGACATCGCTTTCCTGCGCGCTAACATCGTTGACGAATTCGGTAACATGGTGTTTGTTGGCACAACCAACAACTTCAACCCACTGATGGCTACTGCTGCTGACTATGTGGTTGTTGAAGCCGAAAAACTCGTCAAGGTTGGCGAAATCAAGCCTGAATGCGTCCACGCTTCCGGCATTTATGTTGATGGAATTTACGTTGAAAAATAATCATAAAAACAAAACACACAATGGAAGAAAAAGAATATAGATCAGTCTTGCGTCTGCGCATGAGTGCAAAGGACGCTCATTATGGTGGAAATTTGGTTGACGGTGCTCACATGGTACACCTCTTTGGCGATGTCGCTACCGAACTGTTGATTCAGATTGACGGTGACGAAGGTCTGTTTGCCGGTTACGAAAGCATCACTTTCCTGGCTCCTGTCTATGCTGGCGATTACATCGAAGCAGAAGGCTGGATCACCAAGGTTGGCAACACTTCCCGTAAGATGGAATTCGTAGCCCGCAAGGTCATTGCTACACGTCCTGACATATCAGCTTCAGCCGCTGACGTGCTGGAAGAACCAATCATCGTAGCCAAGGCTATCGGTACATGTGTAACCCCTAAAGCTTGCAAGCGTAAATAAGATATGGAAAAACTGATCATAACCGCCGCCATTTGCGGTGCTGAAGTTACCAAGGAACAGAATCCTAACGTGCCTTACACTGTTGAAGAAATCGTACGCGAAGCTAAGTCGGCTGTTGATGCTGGCGCAGCTATCGTTCACCTTCACGTCCGTTTCGATGACGGCACTCCAACCCAGAGCCGTGAACGTTTCCAGGAATGTGAAGAAGCCATCTTGAAGGTTTGCCCTAACGTCATCCTTATCCCATCGACAGGCGGTGCCGTCGGCATGACCCCAGACGAACGTCTGCAATCGACCGACACCAATCCGCTGCCTGAAATGGCTACATTGGACTGCGGTACCTGCAATTTCGGCGATGAAATTTTTGACAACACCATGCCTACAATGCGTGCTTTCGGTCAGCGCATGATCGAACGCGGCAT
>CALBNP010000146.1 GCA_937896505.1 uncultured Bacteroidales bacterium
TGAACCAAGTCTTTTCGCTTGATGATTTCAACGAGATTGTAGTTTTTGGTGAACAATTCGCTGATGTATTTGCCATAAAGCTCGTCGCAGTCGTGTTCCATCGTCTTGATTTCGTTGCACAAGCGAGCTATTTCCTTTCCTTTGCCGGTAGTGATGAACTGTAGGTTGCTTATGATGACGTTCAGGTTTTCGGCGGAGAACATGATGTTTTCTGACATGGTGGTGAGCCAGTCGTCGGTTTCAAGGAAACGGCGCGTGATGATGATGTTGGCACAGTCGTCGATGCGGTCAAGGAAATTGTCCATCAGTTCGGCGAGTTCGTGCATATCTTCGCGCACAAATGGTGTCAACACGCTGGCATTCAGTTGAGTGTAAAACTCTTCCAACACCTCGTCGCCGGCTTTCTCGAAGGTTTTCACTTCCTTGCGGAGCGCATCAAGTCGGTCAGAATCGGTGACAATTACCATCTCGTGAAGCAGTTTCGAGGCACTGTTGATGGCTTCGGCCTGCTGGGTATAGAAAGGATAAAACCTGTTTTCCTTCGGAACGAAAAATTGGAAGAAACTATTGAGACTCATGGCTTAAAGCGGGAAACAAAGGTTAAACAACAGGTTAAGGACACCGCTGATAATCAACGGGACAGGGATGGTGAGGATCCACGAAAGGACAATGCGCTTGGCAGTGACCCATTTCACTGATTTCAGGCCATCGGTCAGGCCTACGCCAATCACGCCGCCCGTAATGGTGTGGGTGGTGCTGACAGGGATGCCTAAGAAAGAGGTGACAATCAAAGTGGTAGCACCAGCAAATTCGGCGGAAAAGCCTCTGATTGGATTGATTTTCGATAAGCCGCCGCCCATGGTCTTGATGACGTTTTTGCCACCAATCAAGATGCCTAACGACATGATGATGTAGCAAATAATGGCCAAAGTATCGGGAATATGGAAGGTTTGGCTGCTGTCGTAGAAAATGCCGATGAAATCTTGCATTCCTTCACTGACGCCAGGCGTGGTGAAGACGCTCGCCATCAGAACGGCAATGATACCCATGGTCTTAGGCGCATCGTTAGAGCCATGGCCGATACAGAAAGCGGCTGTTGAAAAATGCTGCAATCCTTTGAACACCTTCTCGACTTTCTTGCGTTGCTTGTTTTTGCAGATTTTCAGGAACAGACATTCGAGGAAAAAGCCCAAAAACAATCCGATGAGTGGTGATAAAATAATGAAAATCAAAGTGATGAAGATAGGTCTGGCATGAAGTACACCAGCGCCGTTCACAAACCAAGCCGCTCCGATGATACCGCCGATAAGGGCGTGCGAAGTAGAGATGGGCATACCCGCCTTGGTGCAAACGGCCACCCAAATGGCAGCCCCAATCAAGGCTGACAAAATCAAATACGGGTTGATGACGCTTTGGTCGGCGAAGTTGGCCATGGTGTTGCCCACAGCAAACTGCTGGTTGAGTACCAACCTAATGAAAATGAAGGCCGTAAACTCCCAAAACGATGCCCAAATGATGGCTTGAATCGGAGTCATGACCTTGGTGGCGATAATGGTTGAAATGGAGTTCGCCGCATCGTTCATGCCGTTGAGGAAGGTGAACACCAAGGCAAGAATGATGGATAAGATGATGGCTATGGTAAGAAGATTCATCACGATTGCTTTATGATCAAACATTTCACCGTTGAGGCCACATCTTTGGCACGGTCGGTAGTGTCTTCCACAGATTGGGATATCTCTTTGTATTTCAGCAGTTCGATTTCGTCTTGTTCGTTGCTGAACAAGTAGGAGATGTATTCCCCATAGATATCGTCAACGACATGCTCGATGTGCGAGACTTTTTGGCAGAGTTCGGTAAGCTTAGCCTGATTCTTGTTGATGTCTTCCAAATTATTGAAAATCTCGATGATAAGGTTGGCGTCTTCCAGAATGTTGTCAATAATCTCCTTGATGTGCTTGTCAATCTTCTTGGGATTATACATCAGGATGGTCTTGGCCGAATAGTTGATGAAGTCGAGGAACTTGTCAAGAGCCATCGCTAAGGCGTTCATGTCTTCGCGGTCGAAAGGCGTCACGAAAGCCTCGTTGAGTTCGACATAGAAATCGCGCAACAATTCGTCGCCGGTGGTCTCCTGTTTCTTGACCATACGGGTGAGGAGCTTGCGTTCCTCAGCGTCTTCCGACTTGATAAGTTCCTGCAAATACTTGGCTGCAACTTGCGCGGTTTCAGCCTGTTTGATGTAAGTTGGGAAAAAGTGCTTTTCGCGGTTTCCCTTGGTAAAAAGATTATTTAAAGCCATTTATATAAAGGTAAAATAAATCGCTGCAAAGGTAGTGAAATAATCTATAGTCCAAACAATTTGCTTAGGGAATGTGAAGCCCGTTTTTCACTTCTTCGATGATTTCCAGACCACGCTGACGCTTGATGCGGATGCTTTCGCCAACGCCAAGCATGTCTTCAATTGTAGGATTTCCGTTGTAGTTGACCGAAGTGGCGTGTTGCCCGTGGTAGCCATCAGGACTAAAAGTCAAATCGTAGGCCGGAGCAAGCGTCCATTTCCCTTCGCGGCAAATGAAACTGAAGTTTTTGGCATGGTCGTCTTTGTTGTCAGCCAACATGTTAAAGGCCATGAGCCTGAACATTTTCTCGACTTGTTTCGGGTTTTGGGTAAGATAACCCGTCAGGTGCAACAACACTTTGTAATCCAGTTTTGGCGTAAAAATGGATTCGTTGAGCAAAGCTCCCGCCGTGGCAACGTGAAGCCTTTCGCCATTTTCCAAATCGAAACGTTTTGAAGCAAAATATTTCCCGTCAATCAGCTTGAAATCAGGAACTTCAATGCCGCAACGTTGGGCTTTCCGATTGAATTCAAATTCCATTTTCCCCATATCTTTCGGGTCGTAAGTATGCCTGAATTTGACAATCCAGCTACCATCTTCGTCGTGATAAAGGCATTTGGGTCTGCAACCGCCCGAATTGCCGCTGTTGAAATAAAGCAGGTCGGCAGAACTGTCATCTTTCTCCGATAATACTTCCAAAGCCATTTGCTGCAAATCGTCGAAATCGGGAAGCGGAAAACTGTTGCTTATCGAATTGACAGGCTCGTAGCATAAGGCACCCATTCCCATTGAGCCAATGATGCTGAGACGTTCTAAAGGATTGAGTTTTAGCTCGTCAATACCTTTCTTTTTAAGTGTTCGGTTAAGTAGATAACGACCGTATCCATCGGGAAGGCTGTCTTCGAAAATGCCGAAATTCCCCCAAAATGGTTCTGGCTTTGCAAGGAATTGTCCGCTTTTCAACGGCAAATCCAATGGCGAAATGGAAAAGCCTTCCGACAGCCATTGCCGGTCATATTGGAACGCACACAGAGAATTGTCAGGCAAAAGTGAAAGCTCGCCAACGGTTTTTCCGTGATATTTTACTGTCAGTTTATTTATCGAATTCATTTCTGCCGCGTTTTCTGTTCTTGTTTCTGTTGATGACGTCGAGTTCTTCCATGGTGTCGAATTTCGGTTTTGCCATGAGCTGCCTGATTTCGTCGGCATAGCCCAAGGCTTTGGCGAGGGCCAAAAACGAGACCAGGGAAATGGTGCCTTGATGCTCGAATTTTGCAATGGTTGGCGTGGGAATGCCGCTCATCATCGAAAGGGCATCGCGCGAAAGACCTTTTTCCAGACGGCGTTGCTGGGTACGCTGTGCCAATCCTTTTGCAAGGTCGGCGGCTGAATCCATGTCGAAATCGTATAATAAAGGCATATTATTGTATT
>CALBNP010000147.1 GCA_937896505.1 uncultured Bacteroidales bacterium
CAATTCGGCATTATTCCGTATCTTCGCGCCCGTTTTCATAAACTGTCAAACAATGACCCTTTTGAGCCTATTTAACGTCCCCGACCGGCTGTCGTGGTGGTTCATCGTCATCATCACCTTGATTTTCACCGCCGGCGCATTTTACGGGGCTGACTATTTTAAAGCCTACAAACAACACCGCAAGGAACTCGGGCTACACGTTTTCTGGTACCTGCTGACCTTTGCGTCGATGATTCTGCTGACACTGACCCAACATGCCGTCGCCTTTTTGGTGACTTGGGAACTAATGGCCCTCGGCAGTTTCTTCCTCATCATCTTCGAGAGTTGGAACAGCGATGTCATCAAGGCTGGTATCAATTTCTTCATCCAGTCGCACATCAGCGTGGTCTTCCTGACCATCGGATTCCTGATGATGTACAACAAGACCGGTTCCTTCCTCTGGACGGATTGGACTGCTTATCAAGGTCCTTGCGGACTGCCGTTTGCCTTCGTGTGCTGCGGTTTCGCCATCAAGGCGGGCTTTGTGCCTTTCCACACATGGCTTCCCGTGGCGCATCCTGCCGCCCCGGCACACATCTCCGGCGTGATGTCGGGTGTCATCATCAAAATCGGCATCTACGGACTGCTGCGTTCCGTGATGGTTTTCAATGTCGATTTGGTTCTTGCTGGTAAAATCATCCTTGCCGTCGCCGCCATCAGCGGACTCTACGGCGTGATGATGGCCATCGTGCAGCACAACCTGAAACGACTCCTCGCTTACCACAGCATCGAAAATATCGGCATCATAGGCATGGGCATCGGATTGGGCTGCATTGCCAAAGGACTTGGAATGCAAGAGATTGCATCGTTGGCTTTCGGAGGTGCATTGCTCCACACCCTAAACCACGCGCTGTTCAAATCGACTCTGTTTTTCACTGCCGGCAATGTCTATCAAGCCACACACACACTCAACGTGGAACATCTCGGCGGCTTACTGAAGAGTCTCCCGCTGACGGGATTTTTCTTCCTCGTTGCAGCAGTGGCCATCTGTGGATTGCCCCCGATGAACGGTTTTGTCTCCGAAATCATGATTTATCTTGGTCTGTTCGATTATCTCGGGCAAGCCTCAATTCTCTCGAAAGTCGGTGCTGTCGGCGCCATTTTGGCCTTAGTGATGATTGGCGGTCTGGCCATTCTCTGCTTCACAAAAGCCTTTGGCGTGGTTTTTCTTGGCGAAGCCCGCACCACATTGCCCGAACATAAGGAATTCGGTGCATTACGCATCGTGCCACTGGTCATTCTGTCGGTGGTCATGCTTTCGGTGGGCGTTTATCCGGAATTTTATGTTCAGCAAATCAACAATATAATGCCTCTGTTCGGTTGCCCAGAAATCGCGCTCAGTGGCACCATCGCCTCCATCGGCAGGGTTTCGGCCATCGTCATCGCGGTGACTGCCTTGCTTTGGCTTGTGCGCCGTCTCGCCACACGCGGCAAGAGCCTTGAGACCGGCCCGACATGGGGTTGCGGCTACACGGTGGAATCGCCAAAACTGCAATATACAGCCACATCATTTGTCAAGACCTATTCAAAACTCTTTAACGGCGTGCTGAAAAGCGGCTTCCTTGAAAAAGCAGCCAACGCATACGTCAGATTCACCGGCAAGTTCGCCTTCCTGCAAAATGGCCGCTTGCAATCCTATATTCTATACGGCATCATTTTCATTGTCACCACTATCGTTTTAACCCTTGTGATATGTTAAGTTTCGCTTTAATCATATTGGCCTCGCTGTTTTTCAGCGGCCTCATCGTGCGCACCAAGAGCATCTGCGCCGGTCGCAAAGGTCCTGGCATCTTTCAGCCCCTCAAGGATGTGCGCCGCCTATTCAAAAAAGGAACGGTCTATAGCACCAGCACGACATTCGTCTTCCGCATTGCTCCGCTTATCTACGCGGCATCGGTGCTGATGGCCTGTGCCTGCATTCCTTTTGGCGGCAAACCCGGACTTATCCACTTTGAAGGCGATTTCGTTTTCTTCGCCTACGTGCTTTCTCTGGGCAAGTTCTTCTGCATTATTGCAGCCTTGGATGCCGCCTCGAGTTTCGAAGGCATGGGAGCCTCGCGCGAAGCACTTTATTCCATGCTGGCCGAACCTGCATTTTTCCTCATCATGGGCAGCATCTCGCTCATCAGCGGACACACGAGTTTCGTCGACATTTTCACCAACTTAAACAGTTACGGTGATGTTTTCCACATCGGCGCCACCATCGTGATGGCTGTCATCCTGCTGATTATCGCGATGGTTGAAAGCAGCCGTCTCCCCATCGACGACCCCAAGACGCACCTTGAACTGACGATGATCCACGAAGTGATGATCCTCGACAACAGCGGCTTCGACTTGGGCCTGATTCTCTCGACGGGATATATGAAATTCGCCATGTACGGTGCCCTGATTGCCAACCTGTTTCTGACTGGTCCATTGGCCATGTCGATAGGCATTTTCTTCCTCGTGCAAGCCGTTTGCGCCATTGCCATAGGCATTACCGAATCGTTTATGGCGAGATTCAGGATGAACCACAATCCCGAGTTCATCTTCAGCGTTGCCGCTGCGGCATTAGTATTAGTTTTTTCCATTATGCAATTCAGTTAAGCCATGAAAGAAATCATAATGATGCTGTTTATCATCACCATCTTTTTGATGGCTACAGCAAACCGACTGAGAAATTACGTGAAATTAGTGATGGTGCAAGGTTTCCTGCTCTT
>CALBNP010000148.1 GCA_937896505.1 uncultured Bacteroidales bacterium
AACAATTTGTATATTTGCAACGCTAACCCGCAAACGAAAACCACCTTAACCTCACTTATCAGTGGTTCAAACATCGGGACGCATTATAAAAAATCAACGACTATGCGAGAAGCGACGAACAAATACATGCAGATGGCCATCGAAGAGGCTAGGAAAGGCATCCATGCCGGCCATGGCGGGCCTTTTGGCTCGGTCATCGTGAAGGATGGCGAGATTGTGGGACATGGGCATAACCGCGTGGTGCGCAACAACGACCCCACTTGCCATGGCGAGATTGCGGCCATCCGCAACGCGGGCGACAACCTCGACACTTTCGACCTCTCTGGCTGCGAGCTCTACACCACGGGCGAGCCTTGTCACATGTGCCTTTGCGCCTGCCTTTGGGCCAACATCGAGAAGGTGTATTATGGCTGCTCCATTGCCGACAATGGCGAAATCGGCTTCCGCGACGACAAGTTCAACGACTTGTTTGAAGGCCGCGACAAGCTCAAGGAGTATCTTATCCAAATCGACCGCGATGCTTGCCTCGACTTGTTCGAAGAATACAAATCCATCCAGCATACCAGTTATTAACCATGAATACTGACCATCAAATCAAGCGCTTGGCGACCATTTTCAAAGATATGGTTGAGAACTACAATGGTTTCGGCACGGTCTGGAAGAACATCCCCTTAGCCAGCGAAGCTTTCGTAATCCTCACTGAACAAATCAACGAGGTCGTTCCAGGCGAAATTGAGAGCGATAAAGACAAGGCCCGGCTTGTCGTAAACATGCTCGACAACATGGACCCGCTCAACACGCCCCGTCTTTGCCTGAAGATGTGGGAATACGTGAAGCAAGTCAGCCCTGAGTTGGCCGATGAGGAAGAAGTCAGAAGGCTTCGCGATTATATTGACCCGAATTTGTCCACCGATGAATGGCGCCAAAGATACCACAAGACACTGAAGTTCGACGATGTGGAACGTAGCGAGGAATGGGAACGCAACATCTATGACGTGGAAAAGAAAGTTGATGCCAAAGTGAAAGGAATGCCTCGCGGCATAGGTTTCTGTTTTAGCTATTGGAGCGCAAAAAAGTCTGTATTAGAAAGTTACGGAATCGAGTGGCGCAGCCCACGTCAGATGAATCCGCGCGTGTTGTTCGATTAAAGCAAGGGAAGAGAGATTTCCTGATTATTTAAATAAATCATCCATGGTGATTTGCCATTGAATGGAAGTGGAGTATCCTCCTCTCGACAGTCCGAAGGTAGTGATATAGGTGGGCCAGATAGCAGATTTTGTTCCTGTATCGGAGCGGAATAAAGAAATCCTGTTTCGCATTCTCGAATCATCATCTTTCGTGATTAGGTATTCATCTTGACAATACTTTATCTCGCATAAATTAATAACCCTATCGGCGCGTTCTATAAGCAAATCAATTTGGGCTCCTTGAGTATGGCTCTTATCAGTCACGCTACGCCACGAGTAATATTCTGTTGCCATCAGGTCGATATGCAGTTGTTCCTTAATTTGAGGAATATGCGCTAAGCATACTCTCTCGAATGCCAATCCAAGCCATGTATTCATTTCAGGCGTATTAAGATGATGGGTCCAGTAATGCTCGTCAACGCTTGATTTCTCTAAGAATGTCAAATAGAACAAAGTATAGAAATCCATCAATTGATAAATGCCATTCCGCGATGAAATTTTCTTGTGCTTAATGTTGTAAAACCTAATGATATCGCAATTCATCAAGTCTTCCAATTTCTCCGACAGATGTCCGTTGTCAGGTTTCCCCAATTTTCGGGCTATTTCATCACGAGAAAAGCCAGAACGTCTTTCTGCCAAAATCCGGATTATTTCCATATAAGGCTCTGGGAGTCGGAACAAGGTTTTATAAAGGCGTTTGAACTCCCTTTTCATCTCAGCATTTGGATAAAAGAAAAGACTGTCGATGTTTTGGGAAAGACTTAGTTGTGGCTGAAGCAATCCTAGGTAGTAGGGAATGCCGCCGAATACCATGTAGGCCTGGAGTATGGATAGTCTGTCCCAATCAATCCCCATGTTTTGAAGAAAACATTCGGTTTCCTTCAAGCTGAATGGATGGAGATGTATTTCGTGAGTAATTCTATCGTGTAGGCCACCTTTTGAATCAATAATTGTACGCATCATCCATGATGTCGCACTACCGCATACTATCAGTTTGACATTGTCTCGTTTCGAGGCCCAACTATTCCAAAAATAGCCTAAGGCATCAACAAGTTTCATGCCTCTGACATCGAGACTTGGCAATTCATCGATGAAGATGATACATTTCTTTTCGTCAGATAATCTGCTACTTATAGCTTTCCGAATCAGAGAGAAAGCTTCCATCCAGGTTTGTGGGCGTTGTTCAAGATGAAAGCCATACATGTCGAAAGCATCAGAAAAGGCTTGCATTTGGTCAGCTGCATCGCCATCAATCACGCCTGTTAGCGAGAAGGTATAGTTAGATTGAAAAAGTTGGTCTATCAAAAATGTCTTGCCTACCCTGCGTCTTCCATAGATAGCGATAAACTCGCTGTGTGGCGATTCGACATATTCTTTCAAAAGTGATATTTCATTTGTCCTGCCGATGATATTTGCCATAACTTCAATTATTATTTGCCGCAAAAATAAGCAATATTCTATGTATTTTGGGCGAAATCGATGGATTTTTATTCTATTCCGCCAAAATTATATATAATTCGGGCGAAATCAAACAAAAAATCATCGGTTCCGCCCGATTTCTGAAAAAAATATCACTACGATAACAATAGGCAATTATATACTTTTTGACCCATCGTGGTTTATCTTGTCAGCGTCCGCCAGGCAAGGGCTTGCATCAGCAAGGCCACATTCGCTTGATTCGCCTGATTCGCGGTTATTTCTCTACGTCTGGCAGGGAAGGACACTGTAATCCAATTTGTAATCACGACTTTTTTTCGACCGCGAATTTAGCGAATTTAGCGAAATCGTCTGCGTCAAATGTTTGGGTCTAAGTATATAATTGCCTTTTTTTTATATGATGATAAAAAATTGTGTTTTTTTCTCAAAAATGTGAATCAATTTCGGCAATACTCCGAAAAACATTCCTATTTTTGCAAAATTGAAAATAGATACAGCCAATTTACAATGTCAAAAAAGGACAAAGACATAATGGAATACTTGGTCGTGTTTGTAGCCGAATTTGCAAAGCGTTTCGGATTAAAACTGACGCAATCATTCAATTACCTGAACCAATATGGCGTCATGCTTTTGTTGGAAGATCAATATGGCTATATCCATACCCAGTCTTTTGAGTCGATAATCGATGAAGTGTCTGATTATTGCCAACGGAAAGGAGGAGATTTGAGATGATTCTGTATCATGGTACAAATCAGGATTTTGATGCAATCGATTTTTCGAAATGCCATCGAGGGAAAGATTTTGGTTGTGGATTTTATCTTTCCGAAAATCGTCAACAAGCTGTTGAAATTGCAGAAAACAGAGTGAAATTCCAAGGTGGGAAAGTTGTTGTTCAGGAATATGCTTTCGATGAATCGTTGCTTGGCGGCTTGCTGTTGTTCCGCAAATTCGATTCCTATACGAAAGACTGGGCGGAATTCATTTATGCTAATCGTAAGAATCTTAGCACCGAAAACATACACTTTTACGATGTCGTTTATGGACCTGTTGCCAATGACAGAGTTGGACTTCAAGTCCGCAATTTGATTGAACACAATATTAATATTGAGGTCTTTCTTGAAAGGCTCAAATATATGAAAGGCATCACTTTTCAGTATTTTTTTGGAACGGATTTAGCTATAAACCAACTGCATAGATTATGATTAACCAGAAAGACATCGATTATATGAACGAATGTACCACCCGTGATGTGATACAGTTGCTTGTCGATGAAAAACAGATGAGCATCAACGAGGCTATGGATTTTTTCTACAATTCAAAGACCTTCAGCCTTCTTATGAATCCCGAAACAGGGTTGTATTATCAAAGTCCGGTTTATATTTTCGATATTTTGGGGAAATTAGGTTGATTTTGGCGCAACTTTTAAGAAGCTGTTTTTGATTTTTATTTATATGGATTTCTGCTTCTCGCCGATGGCCTTATAGCAGAATTTGTTTCAGTTCTTCAAAACGGCTGATTTTCATCATCCGTTCGTGCTCGAAGTGTTCGATGACTTCGTGCTGCCACATCACTTCGTAAGGAATGAAAACGCCCCATGCGCCTATTTCGAGGGCGGGTTGTATGTCGGATTTCAAGGAGTTCCCAACCATCAGCAATTCGGAAGGCTCGACACCCATTTCTTTGCAAAGCTGTTGGTATTGTGGCTGTTTCTTGTTCGAGACAATCACTACCTTGTCGAAGAAAGGCTCCAGACCTGAGCGCTGCAGTTTGTGTTCTTGGGTCATCAGTTCGCCTTTGGTGAAAAGGACAAGTTGGTATTTCCCGCTGTCTTTCAGGGCTTGCATGGTCTCGACGACTCCTGCTAAAGGTGTGGCTTTTAGGTGCATGAGGGTCTTGCCCAAATTGATGATTTGCAGAATCTCGTCTGGTTTTACCTTGCCTTGGCTCACTTTGCAGGCATTTTCGACCAGCGAGAGGGTGAAGGCAACGGCACCATAGCCATAGTCAGCCATGTTGCCCATCTCGGTCTCGAAAAGGCTCTTCGATACGGTCGCGGCATCGGCGTAGGGCGACAGGATGGCGCACATGTCGCGTTCCACTTGCTGGAAGAAAGGTTCGTTATCCCATAGGGTGTCGTCAGCGTCAAAAGCTATAACTTTAAGGTTTTCAATCATTTTCTGAGTCGATTTTGGCAATCCATCTTTCGATGTCGTTCACACGTTGTTGGTATTTCCTGATTTGTCCTTCAATGAAGTCGTCGCTGTATTTCCGGTCGCAAAATCCATTGCCACGGGCGATGTAGGCATCGTCGTCGAGCGAGTCAAGGACTTCTTCGTAGTTTTGCAGGTATTGTCGGTTTTCGGCCAACAGCTGCTTCAACTCGTCAAGGTCGGCTTCGAGGCTTTCGCCCGTGGCAAAGGTGAAATGGTGCTTGGTCATCATTCAATCCAATACACATAGTTCTCTTTGCGTGGACGGGCTTCAGGATAGTCGCCGTTCACATAACCGAGGATGCAGTTGCCGATGCCCACATAGTCGCCTTCGATGCCGAGGCTCTTCAGGATGGCTTGGCCTTCTTCGGTCTCGAACACTTCCTTGGCGCGGTGGATCCAGCATGAGCCGAGGCCTTTGGCGTGGGCGGCGTTCATCAGGTTGCCCATCACGAGGCTGCCGTCTTCGTGCCATGTCATGGCAGCGGCGCGGTCGGCGAGGACGACAAGCACGACGGGAGCGCCATAGAATGGGTCGCTGTCGTTGCCCATCACGGCGGCGTTGAGGCGGCTCAGCTGGTCGCGCACCTCGCGGTTGGTGACAGCGATGATGATAGGACTTTGGCGGTTCATGCCCGTGGGGGCGTAGGTTCCGGCTTCGCAGATTTCTTCGATGACCTCGCGTGGAGGCATCTCGTCGGTGTAGCTGCGCACGCTGCGACGTGTCAGCAGGTCGTTCATGGTTGTATTCATGACAGTTACAGTTTGTGTTTCGTTGTTCGTTTCAGGAGTCTCAACAGGTTGATTGTTGGTGCATGAGGTCAGGCCAATGAAAGCGAGGGCCAGGCCAATGATAAGCGAAGTGTTTTTCATAAGCAGTAATTTTAATTTGATTTTGTGCCGCAAAAATAGTGAAAAGTAACATTAGGTCAAAAAGTATATAGTTGCCGAAAAATTTCTTTCTATTTTTTTCTATATTCCATAGCGAAAGGGAAAATCTTATTATTTTTGCGCCCGAGACTGAGGGAGAAATCTCGGTTTTTCAAGAAGGCAATTTGTGCCTATATCTCCAAGTACAAAATCTGGAAAATTTTGAGGAGAGGTATAGAACATAAATTACCAGCCTATTTGTATTCATACGATTACATACAGGCTAGGTAAATATGTACTGTTTTTTCCTCAAAGGTCATTCCAGAGCCTGTACTTCAAAAATGGTGCGATTAAGTTTCCTAGCCTTCTTTGTGCATTGTGAAACGGCTGAATCTGGGGAAGCTATAGGCTTGAAAACAAATTGGTTATGCCATTATTCAGAGTGACTGTCAAAAACAGCAAAAACACAAACGGCGTGCGCATTGAGCGCGGCATGAGCGTTGACGTGGTGACAAACAGCATGAGCAACCCTGTAACGACCAACGGCGGACAGCCCGTCGTGGATGCTTTCATGCGAATTTACGGAATTGATATTAGGAAAGCCGGAGCTTTGAGTATGGCTTGGCTGGATTGTGAAAGGATTGGATAAAAACAACTTGTAATATAAACGATATGAACGAATTAGAACAAATTGAAAAATTCATCGAAAATGGAGGCATTGAAGCAGCTCAAGCTGTGATAAATCATGCTCTGGATGTTGTAGAAACATTGGGACCTGATGCCATTAAAGCATTGGAAAATGTTTCTGTTCGCGCACTTCAAATCATTGAAAAAACCGGACCAGAACTTATCAAAACTGGTGGAGAAGTCGCAAACAATGCGATTTATGCGGTTCAAGATATTTCAAAATCTGTCTCACATACAATAGAAACAATTGGAACCGCAGCAATTAATACTCATGGCGAGATCGCGAAAACTGCTATCAATTCCATGAAAGAAACAACCAACACCACTATAAAATCAGTGGAAAATGTTGCAAATAAAGCGATTAATGTCGGTGGAGAAGTTGCAAACAATGTGATATATGCGGTTCAAGATATTTCAAAATCTGTCTCACATACAATAGAAACAATTGGAACCGCAGCAATTAATACTCATGGCGAGATCGCGAAAACTGCTATCAATTCCATGAAAGAAACAACCAACACCACTATAAAATCAGTGGAAAATGTTACAAATAAAGCGATTGATGTCGGTGGAGAAGTTGCTAAAACATCAATTATGGCATTTGAAGATATTTCTGTTACCCGTTGGCGGAATTAAGAAGAATAGAAAAGTCATCAAAATAAATGGATAAA
>CALBNP010000149.1 GCA_937896505.1 uncultured Bacteroidales bacterium
AAAATCACATTTGAAAATGCGAAAAATTTGCAAAAAGTCGCAGTTGGAAATGTTATTTTTATGTACTTTTGCATGCAAAATAGAAACGAAACAATATGGAACAGAACACCATCCAGCCGCTGATTGATGCCTATCGCATGAAATTGGCACACACGAGTTTAAGATTCAAAAGATACCTTTATACCCAAATCAATTGGGATGTGCGGCTTATCGGAATCAAAGGAGCACGTGGTGTTGGCAAGACCACGCTTTTACTCCAACATATTAAGGAATCTTTCCCGAAAAGCAGCCAGGCACTATATGTTTCATTAGACAACTTATGGTTCAAGACGCACACATTGGAAGAGCTGGCGGAATATGCTCATCTGCACGGCATCACGCACCTGTTTCTGGATGAAGTGCATAAATATCCTGACTGGAGCGTTACGATAAAAAATCTGTACGACTTGTACGACGACCTGAGCATCGTGTACACGGGAAGTTCCATGCTAGAAATCGACCATTCGAAAACCGACCTATCGCGCCGACAAACCTTATATACCTTATACGGCATGTCGTTCCGCGAATATCTGGAGTTTGAAGGCGTAACGGCAATGCAAGCCATCGGCTTTGACGAACTGTTGTCAGATCACGAAGAAATTGCCTCGGAACTTACGGTTAAGGTAAAAGTGATGCAGCATTTCGCCCAGTATTTGAAGAACGGCTATTATCCGTTTTATAAAGATGCAGGGAAAGACTATCTGATGCGGCTTCAAGAAGTGGCGAGCCTGATTATTGAAACCGATTTGCCTGCTGTTGAAGATGTTTCGTACGGCACTATTCAAAAGACAAAAACCCTGCTTATGATAATCGCGCAAAGCCTCCCTTTGGTTCCGAACGTAAACAAGCTGGGTGCGCAACTTGAAACAGGACGCGATTTATGCCTGAAGATGCTGTATGCGTTGGACAGAGCAGGCTTAATCCTGCTGTTGACAGAAAAAATCAAGGATTACAAGCATTTGATTTCGCCGGAAAAAATATACCTGAACAACACAAACCTTATGAATGCGTTATCGCTTCAAACCGAAATCGGGACAATAAGGGAAACATTCTTTGCCAATCAGCTTTCGGCTGTGGCAAAATTAACCATGCCAAAGGAAGGCGATTTCATGGTGAATGGAACCTATTTGTTTGAAGTTGGAGGCAAGGGAAAGACTTTCAGGCAAATTGCCGACATTCCGAACAGCTATTTAGCCGTCGATGATACTGAAATCGGTTACGAAAACAGAATTCCTTTATGGATGTTCGGATTATTGTATTGATTTCACGGATAAATAAGACCTTGTTCTGCCTATTTAGAATTTGCTTTTTTACATCATATCGGATGTAATCTACACAAAAATAAATATTTTTACATCATTTCGAATGTAATTTGATTGATTATTCCTATTTTTGCAGCCGAAAGGATGTAATTATGGCAAAAAATCAGTTGACGGAAACTGTCAAGCAGTTGAGAAAACAATATGGCCTGACACAGGAACAGTTGGCCATGAAATCGGGCGTAGGGCTGAATTTCGTGCGCGAACTGGAACAAGGCAAACCTACCGTGAGGTTGGATAAAGTGAATCAGGTCTTGGACTTGTTCAATTATGAAATGTCGCCCGCTCCTAAAACCAGATGACCATGCGACAAGCGAAAATATATTTCAAAGACCGATTTGCAGGTTTGCTGGCGGAAGAGGATGACGGTTATGTGTTCCGTTACGACGAATCGTATCTGGCTTTGCCTGATGCCCAGCCTGTCAGCCTGACTTTGCCTTTGCAAGCGGAAGATTATTTCAGTCCAGTGCTGTTTCCTTTTTTCGACGGCTTGATTCCGGAAGGCTGGCTTTTGGATGTTGCCACACGAAATGCCGATGTCAGTATTCTCGACAGAATGTCGTTGCTGCTGCTTTGTTGCAGGGACTGCATTGGTGCGGTAAGCGTTGTTGAAATCAAAGACGAAAAATGATGAGCAAGTGCCTGTTTTGTTATAAGGAATTGGAAAACGGAGAAAAAGACTTTCATGCGCAATGCTCGCGGAAGTTTTTTGGTACGGCCAAAGTGCCGGTCATGGAATATGCGCGTGCCGACATGGATCGGTTGGCGCAACAAATCATTTCGGCCCAAACCACGCTTACAGGCGTGCAGCCGAAACTGTCGCTGCATCTCCAAACTCACGAAGGCAGCCAACGGCTGACCATCGTAGGGCTATGGGGCGATTACATTTTCAAGCCGCAGACCGATGTCTTTGAGCAGTTGCCTGAAATCGAAGACCTTACCATGCATTTGGCGGAAATTGCCAAAATAAATACGGCACCTCATTCACTGATTCGTTTGGCCGATGATTCGTTAGGTTATCTCACGCGCCGTGTCGACCGCGGCCCGAAAGGCAACAAACTGGCTATGGAAGACATGTGCCAGCTGACGGAACGGCAAACCGAATACAAATACCGCAGTTCGTATGAGCAGATCGCCAAGGCAATTGCCAGATATTCGACTACGCCGCAATTGGATTTGGTGAATTTTTACGAAACCGTTCTTTTCTCCTGGCTGACGGGAAACAACGATATGCATCTGAAAAATTTCTCGCTTTTGTCGGTCAGGGAAGGTGAATGCCGGTTGTCTCCTGCCTACGATTTGGTGAATGCCGCCATAGTCAATCCGAATGACAAGGAAGAATTGGCGCTGACCCTTAACGGCAAGAAAAGCCGCATTTTACGTAGCGATTTCATTGAAGCCGCATCAAAATCAGGCATTTCAGAAAACATCATCAATAAGTTGATTTCAAATTTTGCCAAATGTCTGCCGAAATGGGAAACCTTCATCGCTTCATCTTTCCTTTCCGATGATTTGAAGAAGGCTTATCTTGAGCTATTAGAGGAAAGATTGGAAAGATT
>CALBNP010000150.1 GCA_937896505.1 uncultured Bacteroidales bacterium
TTGCATCGCATCCCTGAAGTCAACAGACTTCGGACACACTGTTTGAAACACTACCGTCGTACACCTTTGTTGGGTGGTATCATACCACCTTTGAAAGGTGTACTTATATTGTTGTCTTTAATATTGTACTTAGGACGACTTACAATATCTCAACTATACATTACCATTCACATCCAGAGTCTGTTTCTTATCATATTCCGTTGCTTTGCCTATCGGTTAGCGGATATCGAGTTGTTCCATACTATTTCCACATTAAATTTGCAAGAACGAGTTTTTTAGATTCGCAAATTTCTTCCAGTCACACTGAACATCCTCTTGTAGGCAATCACGAAGCTGGTTATTGTTGTTCGAGTTTGGACATAGTGATTTAGACTATATAGAGAAAACTCTCAGTACTCTTGTCCATTTATTGGAACATCCATTTTCATCATAGGAACTACAATTGTGGTAACTGCCATGACCAGTGAATTTTCTCCTATATGAGTTATTACACATCCAGAACCTGCCGAACTTCGAGCTGAGTTTCTCATGATAAACAGTAAAACCTTCTTTATCGCTAAAAGAATTGTAGAATGAAACAATTCGTCCAGTCTTAACATCATCTATATTAGGACTTACACACACAAAGTAATCACCAGGAGAACTAATAGTGTCAACGAGAGATTGTAATAAACGAGGCTGATAATCGTCAATATCCAAAATATTGGAAAACAGATGGATTGTTGGGATCGAGCTATAAACACGAAAATCGTCTGTCTTCAAATCATCAAGCTTTTTATTTATGGTTCTAATTCTTGCATTAGGAGCAAACTTACGGCAATGTAATGCAGCTCTTTTTAGAACAATCTCTGACGGTTCAATCAAAGTAATTCTGTCAATACAAGCATCACCATACTTCTCTATAAACGCCATGGTAGCCAAAGCTTGTCCACATCCCCAGTCGATTATATTGATTTTGCTATTAAAATGTTGTGGGAAGGGGTCGGAAAACGCAGATTCGAGTTTGGCGTAATGCATTCGCCCAAAACGCTTGATGTACTCAAACATCTCTTCCTCACTATTAAGCATCGACACTCCACGTCCGCGAAGGTTTCCATCAGTATGGTCCGCACAATACTGTCTGATGCTTTTGAAATTCACAGGAAGTGAGTGTATTACTTCCGAATACTTAGTATTGTCTTCGATGACAAAGCCTTTCTTTAAGTTCTCCTGACCAGATTGATTGTCTTGATGAAGCTCTGCGATAAACGATTGGATTTCATTATGTGCGTTTTCTCCATCAGCACAGTTCAATTCATTGAGAAATTCCAGTCCTTTGACAAAACTGAGCGTATTCTGTATACCAAGGAAGTCTATTTGGAGTTGTTGTGAATAGGTGGAATTAGTATTATAAAAAACGTGATCGAAAAAGTTCAATAACGTTATCTGTATCGCGATTTCGTTGTCCTCTTCATGCTGGTAAGCAGATTCTAGAAGTTCGCATATCTCAGAAAGTTTCCCAACGAGTTCTTCATTGGTTTTTGGCTCAGGGTAAGTAAACCTTAAGCCTGCCTCCATTCTACTATTGATACTGATATTGTTTGTCTGTATAATACTCACCAAATGGGGAATACAACAATAGACACCATGTCTTTCACTCAAATCGAGCAGCATCAATATAAACGAACGATTCTGGATTGCAGTATAATCTAATTCTCTAAGCAAACTATGCTTGAAAAGGACGAAACGCTCGAAACTGTCACGTTGTTCTTCCTGCTGGGGGTATGGGGCATAAAAAAACTCCTCAATACTTTGGAGTCTGTTCTCCAAAGTGTCAAGTAGTTCAGTGGTGTTGCTAATAGTAAGCAAGGTGTCAAATATCTTCTCTTCCATTAGAACAGGGATTCAGGATCTTTATTATTGTCTAAAAGAATCAGTATGAGGTCGTCATTCTTAAAGCCTTTTTTTAAGGACTTATATGGATATTTTTCTTTAACCATATCTATAAGTTCTGACTTTTTTTTCTTTTTGAGCATTTCGTATTTGCTGATAATTTCCTTCACATCAAGAGAATTCTCTGCAACAGGTTTAGCAGCTTCAGCTTGTGTCAAATAGACAGCAGGACTTTCAGCCACCATGGTAGGATTACCCTCCTTTGGCGTATATTGCCTCATAGATTCATTTTGGAGCGAAGCTAACAGAGCCTTACAATCGTTCAATTCCTTTTCAAGGGCTTCAATCTTCACTTTATCATTATTAATAATTGAAGCATATTCATCTGCTACCTCTTCACGAATATCCTTGTCCATAATCTTTGCTAAAGGACGCAAAAGAAGAAACTCAATGTCCTCGGTTAAGTCATACTCCTTACCCAGAAAGTTAATCTTGAGATTATTGTTTCTAAGAAAACCAGAAAGCAATTCTTTCCACCATTCTTCGGAAAACACTTTGACTTTTTTTTTATCTCTGATGATTGTGTCCAAAATCATATACTCACCAGTCCTTACTGAACAAGCCTTCTGTTTACTGCACCAAGAGTCAAGATATGGTAGTTCGCCTACAACCTTACCATTGAAAACATACTGGAATACACTTTCGATGATGTAATAATCAAGTTGGCTCTCGAGTTTGAACTTTACATCTACACTCTTGTCTTCTTTCAGATAAATGTTACTGAAAACCGTATAGCCACGATTGTATCCATAAAAGAATGCTATTGACTCTTCCAAATTCTTCTTGACATTATATTGGAAGTTGTTAAGAATCAAATCGTCAATCTTCTTTCGCTTTGCTTCATCAGCAACACCATATGTGTAGAGCATCGCGTAACCATACACTGGCCACTCAAGAAATTCCGTATCAATTATCTTGGTGACCACATTCTTTTTGATTTCAACACCTTTACGTTTTGCCTCAGCATAAAGTACATCTTCAGTTATGGAGTTTGAGAATGCATATTTGTCAGGAGCTTCGAAATAAGTGTCCAATTTACTATTCCTTGGGCGCACTTTCTCCTTTTGACTTCGAATTAATGTATTAAAGAAAGCAACGGCATCAATAAAATTAGGCGACACGTTGAAACCGTCAGGCTTAGCAACCTTCATTAAAGCTAATGCACCTAAAAAACTATCAAAACGTCTTATTTTTGCGGCCATATCTTCTTGTTTGATACCATCAAAATCAACAGGACGATTGGCAGTAATAATCTCCTTATCGTCAAAAGAGCACACGGAACCGACAATGTTGTCTGGGATAAAAGCCGTTGCCTGACGTATAAGCGAGATGGTCTTATTCTGTTGCTCCTTGTTGCAGAACAGAATCTTGCAGATGCGCGAAATTGGCAGAATTTTATCAATCAGGTAGTATTCGTTACCAATAGGAACCATGTACTCCATTTCGTCTGGTGTGAGAACAACCTCAAGACAGCAATCACATTGGCTGCTTCCATGATTTGCAGTCAAAAGAATTACATTTGGGAAACTGTCCTGAATGTCCTTTGGCTTGTTTCCATAATAGTTTGCCGGATAGATGCAGCCTCCAGCAAAATAATGAGGCAATGATGTTGATTGTATGGGGATGTAATATTTCAATTCCATGATTAATATTATTGGCGTGTTACTTATAGGCGTGTTACTTCGGCTACTGAACTCAAGTTAGGAATGTCTCTTCCTGACAATAAATAGAGGTTGCTGCGAGCGCGTGTTACGGCTACATAATAGTCATTCCATTCTATGACGTTGAGATTAGCAATATACCAATCCATTCTATCAAAATTTGGTATGATAACAGTATCGAATTCCAAACCCTTCGCTGATTTAAATGTACACACATGAACATTCTTAATACTTTCGCAGCCATTTGGGAAATCATTTTCGTCTTCATAATAATAACTAAAATCGCTTATACCTATTTGAGTAAGAATGTTAGTGTATGCTTTAACATTATTTTTGAGTGGTACAAGTATAGCTATATTGTGGGTGTCAGACCTGAATGCTTCAATGATTTGCTTTATTGCATCATACCCCTTTTGACTGTTAGTGTTTCCATAACCGCCAGTAATCATTAGTGAAGGACATTCTCCAGGATTATTTGCAAGTGCATTTATCAACGGTATAGGAATAAACGCATTGGGGAATGCCTGTTTTGCAAATTTCATAATGCTTTGTGTATTTCTGAAATTTTGACCAAGTGTATACTCCACATTATTAGGATAACGAGTCCTTAATTCTGATTGGTGAGAACACTGCTTTGGATACAAAATCTGCGAATCATCAGCTCCGTACGACACCTTGAAGCGAGACATTCTCTCGTAATAATCGCTATCAAGGTCTTGCGCTTCATCCACGATAACCTCCGAAAAGTTTTCAAAACTCTTCGGACAGCCTGCAAATGCAGAACGCACATTGCTCGACGCTTTTAAACTCTGTAATCTGCAACATGCAGCAAGATACTTGGCCAATGTGGTAGTATACGTTATCAGCAAACTCTCTTTGCCGTTGATATGGTTGTTGATATGGCGATAAAGTGAAACCACACTTTTGCCTGTACCAGGACCGCCAGAAATAGCGACCTGCCCTGGCTCGTTCAAGGCAGCCTGCTGTGAAATGGTTAACTGCGTAATAGCAGGAAGTCGGAAATAGTATTCTGCCATAATTCTATATTTTTAAATACCGGGAAAACTTGAATCGTTGAAATTTCGTGTATAATATTGAAGATTAAGCTCATTATAAACGCCTAACCGTATTAAAGCATCAATAGCTTGGTCGATATGTTGCTCTGCAGCTAGCATATAAAAATGGATAGCTTTGTCTAAATCTTTAGCACAACCATTACCTTGCTCTAAAGCTACAGCATAATTATATTGACCAAACCGATGACCTTTTGCCGCTGCAAGTTGATAGTAATGTACCGCTTTTTCTTCATCTTGTTCAACACCATTGCCATAGAAATAACTGACCCCAAGATTGCAATAAACTTCGGGTATAGCCTTATTGCTTCGAATCAGTTCTGTCCACATGCCAATGGCTTCTTCAAACAATCCTTCACGTGCGAAATCTGTACCAATATTACAAAGATCCATTTCGTCGTTCAATTCGTAAGGGTAAATTGAGCCAGAAAGTTCATTATGCTTTTTAATATATTTTTTTATACTCATTATTTTGATAATTCAATATTAATTCTTTGTAATTATTTTCCTGTTATGGTTTCATTATAAGGGTTGTGCAAATGCCGTTTCCAATTTGCGAGTGCCGCGTCTTTGCTCGTGTTTGCATAACAATACTCGCAAAGGTGAGGACAGGTATTGTATTCGCCAATATCTTTTGATGCCATACAACCACAAAACTCTCGCTGACCTTTATCTCGGTTATCACCTCTTGTGGCATACTGACCATTACCCAAGATGATTGCGTTTTCAGGAAGGAGTTCCGATTCTCCAAACAGATCTTGCTCTGGCATTTGCTTTATATCCGCTTTCAGGAAGGTCATAAGTTCCTTGTCATGATAAGCTCTACGAATTATCAATTCGTCATCAATGCAATGGTTCGGTTCAACATCCGGGTATCTTCCCTTCTCACCACATGTGGCAAGTTTATAATTCCAACCTTTACGCTTGTTCAGTTCTACCAATCTACTAGCAAATTCTTTCATTTGCTCTTCGGTCCATTCATGATATGGAACTCCATTGGCTTCAAGATTTGACTTGACTTTACGATACGAAGCAATGTCAGCAAAACTAAATACAAGTTTTTCGGTATAGCCCTTCAATTGATCGCCTGTGTTCTCTATTTTCTTCAACAACTTATCTATGTCAATATCATCGGTAAGCATAAGTGGGTCAAAGCGCCAGATAACACTACCAAAACCAAGTGTATCAACAAGTTTTTTGAATGTATCTATCCTCTCCGCAATAGGAGGAACCCCACGTTCAAGTTTTTCTTCTTCGTAATCATTAAGAGAATATTGCATGTAACACCCAATTCCTCGCTCTTTCAACTCATCAAGATGATTGAGGAGTGGACGAGGATTTTTTGACCAAAACACAATAAAACGTGTCTTATCATAGGAAACATAAGATTTCACGCCATTGAAGGGATTCGTCCATGCGGAATATCCTATTTCAAGGCGCTTAAAGAACCAATCCGCATAAAAAGCCGGAATATCTGTGCTTCGACTTACTGACACAATGATGGGAGCTTGAGCTTTAATTAGTCTCCCATCAATCGTTAAATCTGTATGTTTCCAAGTTGCCATAGATAGTTGATATTATACATATTTCAGCACTTCATCAAACATGAAATACTCCGACATTTCAAAACCATAATACTGTTCTGACTTCTTGAAGAAGTCCATCACTTCCTTATGATTCAGGAATAATATGTTTTTCGCTGTTCTATCCATTGATTATGGTTGAAAGTTGGATTGATAGACCTTTCTTGTTTGGAATTGCCACATTTGAAACGCAAAACTAATAATAAATATGTATTAGGCATCACAAGATAGTGTAAACCTTGAAAATTTTGTGTTCCTGATTTAGTTTGACTCGGTTTTTACTGATTAATACCTATATAAATTGACTTTTTACCGTTATTCTTGGAATTAGTTTACCATCCGAGTCTTATCACTGCCAGCGGTTGACAGGCTGCAAAGGTGAAACATTTTCAGTAATGTCCTATTTCTGGATTTTATAGCTAGCAGACTGTGACCTATCCATCTCATGTCCCTGTCGTTGGCCATTTCCTAAGCCTGTGCCGAGGTCACCATTCCGATGCTCATGTGCAGCCAACGGTTGTTGCAAAAGTCAACTGCTATGATTTCGGTCATGCCTATCCGCATCGCGTGGAATCTAAGCAACGCGAAATACTTGCGGCAAGCATACCGTGTTCATCAGCAATCACTTCACCTTAAATCCAATCACCTCGGCATGGAGGTTGGTCAGATATTTGTTGTAGTCGAGGTCGTTCTTGTCCTGTTCCTTTTCGAGGGCGAGGTCGAGCACTTCCATCATGTTTTCCACATAATGGAAATTCAGGCCGCTCACATAGTCTTCCTTGATGTCTAGGATGTCGCGTTTGTTATCGACACAGACAATCAAATCGGTGACGCCATTGCGTTTGGCTGCCAGCATCTTTTCCTTGATGCCGCCAACCGGCAAGACCTTGCCTCTCAAGGTGATTTCACCCGTCATGGCCAGCTGACCTTTCACCTTGCGTTGCGTAAAGGCAGATGTCAAGGCCGTCAGCATGGTGATGCCCGCCGACGGGCCGTCCTTTGGCGTTGCGCCTTCAGGGATATGGACATGGACATTCCAAGCGTCGAAAACATCAGGCGAAATGTCGAGCTGCGAAGCGTGCGACTTGATGAACTCATAGGCGATGGTAGCCGATTCCTTCATCACATCGCCCAGATTGCCAGTCAAGGAAAGATGTCCCATGCCACGGCTCAAGCTGACTTCGATAGAAAGGATTTCGCCGCCGACTTGCGTCCAGGCCAAACCTGTTGCCACGCCTGGCGTGCTGTGCTTCACCTCGTCTTCATCACGATGCATCGGAACACCCAACACCTTGTTTAACAATTCAGTATTGACTTTCTTTTCAAATTCGTCTTCCGTCACCACCTGTTTGGCACGATAGCGCATGACATCGGCAATGCGGCGTTCCAAATTACGCACACCAGCCTCACGGGTGTAATTGTCAATGATTTGCATGACAATATCCTTCGGGAAAGTGATTTCCGCCGACTTCAAGCCATGCTCCTGCAACTGCTTTGGAATCAGGTGACGTTTGGCGATTTCATATTTTTCCTCGCGCAAATAACCGCTTAAATCGATGATTTCCATACGGTCGCGCAAAGCAGGATGAATGGTCGAGAGGTTGTTTGCAGTTGCGATGAACAGGATTTTCGACAAGTCGTAATCCAGTTCAAGGAAATTGTCGTAGAAAGTGGAATTTTGTTCCGGGTCAAGGATTTCCAGCAAAGCCGCTTGCGGGTCACCGCTGATATTGTTGCCGCTGACCTTATCGATTTCATCGAGTACAAAAACCGGATTGCTCGACTTCACCTTGCGCAGATTCTGAATGATGCGGCCCGGCATGGCACCTATATACGTCTTTCTGTGACCGCGCAATTCCGATTCGTCGCGCACGCCACCTAATGACATTCTGACATATTTTCTGTTCAGAGCCTTCGCAATGGACTTGCCCAACGAGGTCTTACCCACGCCGGGAGGACCAACAAGGCACAAAATCGGGGCTTTCATGTCGTTTTTCAACTTCAATACGGCAAGATGCTCAATGATTCTGTCCTTGATTTTCTCCAAGCCAAAATGGTCAGCATCAAGCACTTTCTGCGCACGTTTCAAATCGAAATTGTCCTTGGTGAACTCGTTCCACGGCAAATCGACAAGGTATTGCAGATAGTTGAGTTGAATGCCATATTCGGCAGCCTGCGGATTGGTACGTTCCAGTTTCTTCAACTCGCGTTCAAAAACCTCAGCCACCTCATCCGACCATTTCTTCTTTTTTGCCTTCTCCGTCAACTCCCTGATATCTTGTTCATTAGGTGTTCCGCCCAACTCTTCCTGAATGGTGCGGAGCTGCTGGTTAAGGTAATATTCGCGTTGTTGCTTGTCCATATCGACGCGCACCTTGCTCTGAATCTGTTGCTTGAGGTCGAGCATCTGTTGCTCGGTGGTGAGCACACCCAGCAAGTCGGTGGCCATTTGCGTGATGTCGGTCGATTCGAGAAGCATCTGCTTGGTAGGAAGGTCCATCTCGAGATTGCTGGCCACGAGGTTCAGCAGGAATGTCGGGCTGTCGATATTCTTGATGGCGAAGGCAGCCTCTTCGGGCAAATGCTGGGCCTTGGCGATAATCTGCACAGCCAATTCCTTCACCGATTGCACCAATGCGTTGAATTTACGGGTGCTAGGCACAGCTCCCTGCGTTTCGTAAGCCTGAATGGTGGCTTTCATATAAGGCTCCGACTGGGTCTGCTCCACCAGTTCGAAACGGCGTTTGCCTTGGATGATGACCGTCGTGTTGCCGTCGGGCATCTGGATGATCTTCAGGATTTGCGCCACGGTTCCCACCTTATATAAATCGTCAATCGTCGGGTCTTCCACATCCGAATTCTTCTGGGCTGCCACACCGATGATTTGCTTCTTCTTGTAGAACTCCTTAATCAGGCGTATGGACTTGTCGCGCCCCACTGTGATTGGAATGACCACGCTTGGAAACAGCACCGAGTTGCGTAACGGCAGTATGGCCAACTCGCCAGGGAAAGGCTCGTCAATGTCAATTCGGTCATTTTCAATGGTTAACACTGGTATGAACTCCCCATTGTTGGAGTCCATGAGATCAGACATCAGTATTTCGTCGTCGAATTTCATTTGGTCAAGATTTGGGCAGCAAAGATACAAAAAAAAAGCCCTTGCGTAATGCAAGAGCTTCCTTTCAGTTGTAAGACCAAAATTATTTGGCTTCCTTCTTTTCGAAGAACTTCTTGTACTTGTTGTTGAACTTATCAACACGACCGGCGCTGTCAACGAGTTTCATCTTACCAGTGTAGAATGGGTGTGATGCGCTGGAGATTTCGAGCTTAACCAACGGATATTCATTGCCGTCTTCCCACTTGATGGTCTCCTTGGTATTGATAGTCGAACGTGACATGAAGCACACATCGTTTGACATATCCTTGAAGATAACCAGTCGATAATTCTTTGGGTGAATGTCTTTTTTCATCGCTTTCTTTCCTTTAAATTTGAGTGCGCAAAAGTACTACTATTTTTGGAATTGACAATCGATTCGGTGATATTTTTTGCTATTTTCAATCATATATCTGATTTTCAGACATTTAAATATATCATTTTCGTAAACCGCAATGATTCACCGAGTTTCACACCTTATTAAATAAATAAGCGATAAAATGTTTGGCACACTGATATTATTGTTATCTTTGTGGCATTAAAACAAGTGACTAACATAGTTAACAAGTTATAAATTAAACATTTAATTCAAACAATCTGAAATGAAACAAGCTTTTAATTTCAACGCAGGTCCTTGCGTTCTTCCAAAAGAAGCAGTTGAATCAACGATCGCTGCTATCCGTGATTTCGACAACACCGGCATCGGTTTGATGGAAATTTCGCACCGCACTCCAGGTTGGGAGCGCACAATGGCTGAAACCCGCCAACTGTGGCGCGAGCTTCTCAACATCCCAGCTGAATACGAAATCCTGTTCCTCGGTGGTGGTGCCAGCACCCAGTTCTTCACCGTTCCAGCTAACTTGCTGAAGACCAAGGCTGCTTATCTGCAGACCGGCGTTTGGGCAAAGAAGGCTGCCAAGGAAGCCAAGTTGTTCGGTAAGACCGAAATCGTTGCTTCATCAGAAGACAAGACTTACACCTACATTCCTAAAGGCTACACCATTCCTACGGATGCCGACTACTTCCACATCACAACCAACAACACCATCTACGGTACTGAAATCAAGTACGATATGGACTGCCCTATCATGCTCGTCGCTGATATGTCATCCGATATCATGAGCCGTCCAGTCGATGTCACCAAGTATGGCCTCATCTATGGTGGTGCACAAAAGAACGTCGGTCCTGCAGGCGTGACCTTCGTCATCGTCCGCAAAGACATCCTCGGCAATATTGGCGACCGTGCCTATATGAACCCACTGCCAACCATGGTTGACTACCGCACTCACGCTGCCGAAGAAGACAAGAACATCTCCATGTTCAACACTCCTCCTGTACTCCCAATCTTCGTCATGCACGAAACCCTGACCTGGGTGAAGAACCTCGGTGGTGTTGAAGCCATGAACAAGATCAACCAAAAGAAGTCAGCCATGCTGTACGAAGAAATCGACCGCAACAGCATGTTCCGTGGCACCGTCGAATGCAAGGAAGACCGTTCTATCATGAACCACTGCTGGGTCATGGCTGAAGGCCGCGAAGACCTGCAAGACGCTTTCATGGCATTCGCCAAGGAACGCGGCATGGTCGGCATCAAGGGTCACCGTTCAGTCGGTGGTTTCCGCGCCAGCCTCTACAACGCTTGCCCAGTCGAAGCCGTCGAAGCTCTCGTCCAGTGCATGCAAGACTTTGAAAAAGCTCACAAATAATTGACAATTAAAATCACAAATCAACAACATGAAAGTATTAGTTGCTACTGAAAAGCCTTTCGCAAAGATTGCCGTTGATGGCATCCGCGAAGTCGTCGAAAAGAACGGCTATGAACTGGCTCTGTTAGAAAAATATACCGATGTCAACGACCTTTACGCTGCTGTTGCTGACGCCGATGCTATGATCGTCCGTTCAGACAAGGTTACGAAGGAAGTCCTCGACCACGCCAAGA
>CALBNP010000151.1 GCA_937896505.1 uncultured Bacteroidales bacterium
CCGCAACATTCGATTTGCGCCTTGCCGTAAGCGATGCCAACATTCTTGCAGTTGGGGCAATAATAGATGTTTAACTTGTTCATTGTTTATTCCTTTCTTTTCTTGATACCCAACACACACCATCTGATGAACGGGATGCGCTTCAAAATCTCGTAGATAGCCGGCGAAAGCAACATAACAGCAGCGGTGAGTATAACATACATTGCCCAAGGCGAAAGCGATGTGTATTGTTTCATCTGATAGCCCAAAGCAACTACTACAAGGTAATGAACGATGTAGATTCCGAAACTCGATCTGGTCATGTAATCGGCAAACTTGTTGGTTCTGTTGAACCATGCCTTGAAACAGCCCAACATGGCGAGAATCATCAGCCAGGCGTAGAGGCAGTTGAGCCAGCCGGAAAGGAAGTCGGGATCGGTATTGCACTTGCCCCAACCCGACAGAACCAAAGCTACACACGATGCCGCTGCACAGATGAACATGGGCAGATGTATACTTTCGACCTTGTCTTGGACCTCGTCGTGCGAGAAGACGAAATAGCCCAACAGGAACGGAATGAAATAGGTCAGAGGCTTGTATAGGTTGTACAAACCATCAAGACTCTCGGGGCGCGGATTGAAGATGAGCACTTGCGAGCCCAACCAGACCAACACGCCGAGCAGAATGATGACTGCAATGTTTGCCTTGCCGCACCAGTTCCAAAATCGGTCACGACAATCAATCTTCTTGATGAGGACAATAAGCAGCGAGAAGAGCCACAGGTCTTGGATGAACCACAGAGGTCCCACCCCGCTAAACGTGTAGATGAGATATCTCCCGATGGCGGGGACGTTGTCGAAAGAGCCCATGCCGCGAGCCACGGCGGTGTTGAAATAGCCTGTCATCCAATGATAGACGAACAGGCCGATGGTTGATGGCACCAACAGCTTCAAAGTACGGCTCTTGATGAACCGTTTGCCGGTTTGCTTATCCAAAGCATAGCGCGACGAGATGCCTGCCACCAAGAAAAGCAGCATCATGAACCATGGATAAAGAATGTACATAACCACATCCTGAGGCTGCTTGGTCGGGTCGTCGACAAAACCGCCGATACCGCCGAACACGCCTTTGTTGTTGTAGAAATAAATGACATGGTAGAACAGCACCAGAAGCACTGTAAACCATCTCAAATTGTCGATCCAATGTTTTCTCATATTGTTTAAATTTGTTTATTTCTAAATATTTTTACCCAATTGATAAGCTTCTTCCAAAGTACCAGAATTCCTAATGTCGCCTTTGGCTTTCATGCCTCTCACAAGTATGCGGCCGGCATCTTCCAAGTGGAAAAAATTGATACAGAGTTCATATTGTTTCGCAATGCTGTCGAATAGTTCGGGCAACGAGGCTGCTCCAACCGCAAAAAGCATCATCTTCGATATTCTGAATGTGTCGCGGATGGGATTGTGGAACCTATCAATCGTGGCTTTCAGCTGCGCGCTTATTCCGTAGAAGAACACCGGCGAAGCCACAACAAGCAGGTCGGCGTTCATCGCCTTGCGGTAAACAAGTTGCATGTCGTCGTTTTGAACGCAGTTGTGTTTTTCGTCGGCAAAACAGGCGTTGCATCCACTGCACGGATTGATATTGTAGTCGCAGACATTCACGATTTCCACATCATGCCTATTGCCTATGCCCTGCACAAAGGCATCGACAAGCAAACGCGTGTTGCCGTCGGTGTGCGGGCTGCCCGATAAAATCAAGATATTCATAAGCAGTTGTGTATGATTAGTTTACATTTTTTAATTTTTGACACTTAGGCATTTAGACTTTTTGAACTATTTATCAACTGAAAACCGATAACCATTACGAAATTTAATTTAAACCACTTACTTATCAAAAACCGCTTCTTTGATTTTTTTTTGACTTAGTTTTGCTTCCCCGTAGTGAATGAAATGAAATGTGTCCCAACAGTCGGATAGCCATCAACGGAAAAGAAATGGTCTCCCAAAATGCTGAAAGAATAATGCGTGTCGGGTTTCAGGTCAAACTGAACGGTAATGGTTTT
>CALBNP010000152.1 GCA_937896505.1 uncultured Bacteroidales bacterium
TGGACTTCACGAAGTTCAGAGGAATGGCGCGAAAATGCTAAAAATAGAAGTCCCCATTATAATTTCCTTGACCCAGAACAATACCACGAAGGGGTCAATAGCGCCGCAGTCTTTGAAGGCGAAATGCAACATGTGTTGCTGTATGATTTTTCAGGCAACGACTGGCTGTTAACGAATGAATCAAGCAGCCTTTTAGATGTCATGAACGAATGGGTTGAACAACAAGGCAATACGGAGGAGTACTCACAATGGCGCATCGACGAAACCATCCTTTCCAATCTGCTTCCCGTTTTGTCGTGTTTTTTCGGCACCCTTGATATAGAAGAAAACAATAAGCTCAACGGATGCATCTCCGTTTACCCAAATCCGGCAAGGGAAGTGGTCACGATTGATGGCTTGGAGTGTTCCAACATTCAAATTTGCAACACTTTTGGACAAACGGTGAAAACCGCTCAAAACACCAACGAAATTTCCGTGTCGGATTTACCGGAAGGCTTCTATCTGCTTCGCATGATGGACAACAAAGGAATGACGGCCTCGAAGAAACTTATCGTGAAACATTAGCATCCGCCAAACAGTTCAATGACAAAAAAATCAACGGGCTGATTCCTGTCAGCCCTTTTTTGATACTTCAAAAACTTTTATCGGACAGCAATATTTTTCAAAAGAAATCCTTATTTTTGCTCATTCTTTAAATTCATTACACTTTAAAATTATAATTATGCAAAAACAAAAAGAGTATATTGAAGCCAACAAAGACCGCTTCTTGGATGAACTTTTTGGCTTGATTAGAATCCCTTCAATCAGTTCGGAATCAGCACACAAACCCGACATGATTCGTTGTGCCGAATACTGGCGCGATGCCATTCTGAAAGCCGGGGCCGACAAGGCTGAAGTGATGCCAACCGACGGAAATCCAATCGTTTACGGTGAGAAAATCATCGACCCGAAACTGAAAACCGTTTTGGTTTACGGCCACTACGATGTCATGCCCGTCGATCCCGTCGAGCTTTGGCACACCAATCCTTTCGAGCCTGTCATCAAGGACGGCAAGATTTGGGCCCGCGGTGCCGACGACGACAAAGGCCAGTCGTTCATGCACGCCAAGGCATTCGAGACCATGGTGCGCACCAACACCCTGCCTTGCAACGTGAAGTTCATGCTCGAAGGCGAAGAGGAAATCGGTTCGGGCAGCTTAGCCAAATGGGTTGTCGAATACAAAGACCTCGTGAAAGCCGACGTCATCCTCGTTTCCGACACCTCGATGATTGGCACCGACGTTCCAAGCATCACCACCGGATTGCGCGGCCTCGCCTATTGGCAAATCGAGGTCACGGGGCCGAATGCCGACCTCCACTCCGGACTGTTTGGCGGCAGCGTGGCCAACCCGCTCAACACCCTCTGCGAGATGATCGCCAAGTGCATGGACGAGGACAACCATATCACCATTCCTCATTTCTATGACGATGTGCTGGAATGCTCCGAACGCGAACGCGAGTTGCTCAACATGGCCCCTTACAGCGAAGCCAACTACAAGAACAGCCTCGGCGTGAAGAAACTGCGCGGCGAAAAAGGCTACACCAAGATTGAGCACGTGGGTATCCGTCCGACCTTCGACCTCTGCGGAATGTGGGGCGGCTACACTGGCGAAGGTTCAAAGACCGTGTTGCCATCGAAGGCATACGCTAAGTTGTCGTGCCGTTTGGTTCCTAACCAAGACCACGAGAAGATTGCCGAATTGGTGAAAAAGCATTTCGAAGAAAACGCTCCGGAGCACGTCACTGTGAAAGTCACGCCAATGCATGGCGGACAAGCCTACGGCTGCCCTATCAACCTGCCAGCCTACAAGGCTGCCGAAGCCGCCTACATGGACACCTACGGAAAGTTGCCTATTCCTATGCGCTCGGGCGGCAGCATCCCGATCATCTCAGCCTTCGAGAAAGTGTTGGGCATCAAGTCCATCCTGATGGGCTTTGGCCTTGGTGAAGACGCCATCCACTCGCCTAACGAGAACTACCGCCTCGACCATTTCTACAAAGGCATCGAGACCATCATTGCCTTCTACCAGCATTTCGCCAACGGCAGCGAAGCATAATCCATCAATAGATAAATGGAATGGGCTATGCCCAGAAATCTTTGTGGAAATCCATGAAGCAGCATTTCGTCTTTACGATTTCCTCTATTAGATTTCCACAAAGATTTCTTGCGAAGCAATAAAAAACAAGCAAAACATGATAACAAGTAAGACCAACCCAAGGATAAAGAACATCGTCAAGTTGCAGAAGGCCTCGGAGCGCCGCGAGCAGAACCTCATCATCATCGAAGGACAGCGCGAGATTGAACGTGCACAGAAATGTGGCTTCGAGATCGACCAACTCTACCTCTGCCCTACCCTTTTGCGCGAGCCTTTGAGCATCCACGCCAACTTCACCGAAGAAGTCAGCGAGGAAGTGTTCGACAAGATTGCCTATCGCGAAGGCAGCGATGGCCTGTTGGCCTTGGCGCGGCCCAAATACAAAAGCCTCAGCGAGTACAAGCCCAAGAAAGACGCCCTCATCATCGTGCTTGAGACAGTAGAGAAACCCGGCAACCTCGGTGCGGTGATGCGCACCGCCGATGCCGCTGGTGTGGATGCCGTCATCGTGGCCGACCCTGGCACCGACCTCTACAACCCCAACGCCATCCGTGCCAGCATCGGGTGCATCTTCAGCGTGCCCGTCTATGCCTGCTCCACCGAAGAGTGCATCCAATGGCTGAAAAGCAACAACATCACCATCTATTGCACCTACCTCAAGGCATCCATCGACTACCTCGATGCCGACTTCCGCAAGGCCTCGGCCATCGTCATGGGGACAGAAGCCACCGGTATCTCCGATGCTTGGGTGGAAGCCGCCGACCAGAACATCATCATCCCGATGAACGGCATCGCCGACTCGCTCAACGTGTCGGTCACCACCGCCATCGTCACTTTCGAGGCCATCCGACAAAGACGAAGAGAGCAGTTTTAATGCCTCAGGCTTTTGGCTATTGGCTTCTGGCACAATGATTCCAAATAACACCATTACATTTTATTGAATAGAGTGCCAATAGCAAGAAGCTAAAGGCCAAAAGCAAAAAAAATGAAAAAAGACTACTTCCTGCTGCATCTCTCAGTCTTCATCGCTGGCTTCACGGGAGTATTGGGCCGACTCATCAGCCTCGATTCAGCCATCTTGGTGTGGCATCGTATGGCTTGGGCCGCCGTCATCATGGCACTCTTCCTGTTTTTCACCAAACAACTTAAACGCTACAGTTTCCACGACATCTTGCAAATGGGAGGCGTAGGACTTCTGCTTTGCTTGCATTGGGTGTTCTTCTACGCCAGCATCAAGGCATCCAATGTCAGCATCGGCGTGGTGTGCTTCTCTACAACAGGTTTCTTCACCGCCCTGTTCGAGCCCATCATCAACAAGCACAAGTTCTCGGCACACGAGTTTTTCCTCAGCCTCATCACCATTGCGGGTGTCTATCTCATCTTCCAGTTCGACCCACGCTATCGTTTGGGCATCGTCTTAGGCATCATCTGTGCTGCGCTCTACGCCCTTTTCTCCATCGCCAACCAACGTGTCGGCAAGCATTACGAAGCCAAGAACATGCTGTTGTGGGAAATGGTCGGCGGTCTTGCCGGCCTCACTTGCCTCATACCTTTATATAATAGGTTCATTCCCGTCGGGCCGCTGCTCCCTGTCGGACTCGATTATGCCTACCTCGCCTTCATGGTCGTGATATGCACCGTGGGAATGTGCCTGCTGCAAATCATCGTCTTGCAGAGAGTGCCCGCTTTCACCTACAACCTGACCCTCAATCTAGAACCGGTCTATAGCATCATCCTCTCGATGCTCATCTTCAACGAATACAAGGAACTGAACTTCTCATTCTGCCTCGGCATTGCATTGATCATCATTTCCGTAATCTTGCAAACCGTGACCGATAAGCGGAAAGTCACTATTTGACGAGCTTGTTATACCAACTATCGAATACGAAAATCTCTTCAGCCAAAGCAAAACCCAGGCTTTCGTAATAGGCCTGCAGCCGTGGCTTGTCCTTATCCACCAAGATTGACACCTTACCGATACCCAAACCACGAGCCAACTCCATGCGGTTTTGCATCAGCATCTTGCCAATATTCAGTCCTCTAAATTGAGGCAAGACCGCCAAACTATCGAGATAGAACTCGCCCTCGCCCGTCTCCATGACATTATGTTCGAGCTTCACGCCCATGTTTTTCTCCACAAGGTCGAAAGTGGTCTTACGCATGGCAGCATATCGGGCACCGTCGTAAGCCACAAGAGCACCAACGATGCAGCCATCCACCTCGGCAACGACCGCATTCCGATAACTATACAAGGTATCATCCATTAGGCAAATATCTACCAGATAGCTGAAAGCCTCAAGTTTCTCGTCGGGCACGTCATCCTCGATGTGGAGCATCTCGATAGCAGCCCAAACGCAACGAGCTATGAAAGGTGCATCGACGGCTACTGCATCACGAATCGTTATGGCAACATTAGCAGCATCCATCAGCGAACCTTATTCTTTTGGTAGTGGGGTACAACGACAAAAATGAAAAACAGTAGCGACAGCAACACGGCACCATCAGCAACGAAATAGGCCGCACTGAACGAGAAATGTTCGGAAATGGCACCGCCCGAAAAGATTCCTATGCCCAATCCCAAATCCCAAGTGGTGAGATAGGTGGAAGTAGCCGTGCCGCGCTGGCTGTTGGGCGCCATATTAATAAATAAGGTGTTGAAAGCGGGAAAACTCGTTCCGAATCCTGCGCCACAGCAAAGAGCGATGACGAGGAATGCCACCGTGGTTGCATGTTGCCCGAGCGCACAGAAACGATGGCACATCGCCAAGCCGAACATCGCCACCACTACGATAGCCAAACCCAATGCCGTGGTCTGCGTCACCTTACCCCTATCGACCATACGGCCAGCGAAAAGTCGCGAAGCGATCAGACCGACAGCATAAACCGTGAAGAATAAGCCACTGCTAATGGCAAGATTCATCTCCTTGGCATACAATGCGATATAGTTGGAAATCTGTCCATAGGCAAAAGCCAGCAGCATAAACGAGACACCGGCCAACAAGCCTTTTATCAGGATGAAACGGTCGAGCGACAAAGGCGGTCGCTTGAGCGGAGGACGGAACTTGGTCTGGATGCGCGAGGCGAAGAATGCCGCCAAGGCGCTGCACGCCATACAGCCGATGAAGATGACATTGAAGCTGTATTTCTCGTAAACGAAAAGTCCGACCATGGGGCCCACCGCCATCGCGATATTGTTGGCCACGCCGAAATAGCCGATGCCTTCGCCACGTTTTGCCGACGGCACCACGTCGATAACCAAGGTATTGCCGCCCACCGAAGTCAAGCCGAACGACAAGCCATGCAAGATGCGGACGATGATGAGGATGGTAATGGTGCTGGCGAAAAGATAGCCGCAGAACACTGCCGTGAAAACCGACAGCGCCAACAGATAGACCGGCTTGCGCTTGAAGGCATCCATCATGTAGCCCGAGAAAGGACGCACACAAAGCGTGGCCAAGGTGTAGCACGAAATCACCGCGCCCACCACCGAGTTGTTCGCCTGAAAGTTCTGCTGAATGAAGAACGGCAACACCGGTAGAAGCAGGTAAAACGAAAAGAAAAACAGAAAGTTCGCCGCGCAAAGGCAAAGATAATTCTTATTGAATAGCTTTTCTTCCATGATTTAATTGTCCTTTCGGGTTGCAAAAATAGGAATAAGACCTCATTATTTGTCCTATAAATGTCATTTTGTCATTTAATTTATTAAAGTCAGCATGATAGCTTTACTAATATATGTCATTTTGTCATTAAACAACATCATTCAGGGTCACTTTCAGCAATGGCAAAGGATTTGATAAATGGGGTGCAGAGTTTTGAATTAAGAATTAAAAATGCAGAATAACGAAAAACGACGCTTCGGCTCCCCTTCGGTTTGCTTCGGCTCCGCTCAGCAGCCACCGCTCAGGGAACAGTTCAGCGTCCCCAAGTCCAAATGTCCAATAAACAAATCAACAACAAACAATTCAACTAGACACACGCTTCGACTCCGCTCAGCGTCCCACAAAGTCCCCAAGTCCCACAGTCTAAACGTCCCTTAGTCCCAAAGTCAAATTGTCCCTAAGTCAAATAATCAATCAAACAAATAAACAACCTTAAACAATAGGAGATTTAAACCATGTTACTGACAAAAAGAAACCAAGAATTCATGCCGACCCTGTTCAACGAACTTTTGAACTGGGGCGAACAAACCTTCTCGACCCCGAGAATGAACATCGTAGAAACCAAGAACGACTATCAGCTGGAGCTGAGCGTCCCGGGCCTGACCAAAGACGACCTTAAGCTTTCCATCGATGCCGAGAGCAACCTCGTTGTAGAGATGGTTAAGGAGACCAAGAATGAGAGAACCGAAGAGAAGACCGAAGAAATGCGCTACTTGCGCCACGACTTCAGCGTGGAGCACTTCCGCCAGACCGTGATGTTGCCCGACGACATCCACAAAGACCAAATCAAGGCCAAGGTGGAGAACGGCATCCTCGGCATCACCATCCCGAAGGTCACCGTCGAAGAAAAACAGAAGTCGATTCAAACCATCGAAGTTTGCTAAAAACTGCCAGAGATTTTTGAGAGAGCGGCTTTTCAGCCGCTCTTTTTTTTGTATTTTTGCGCGTTTTTTTAGCACATCATGAAAAAAGTATTTTTATCCATTTTAGCTGGCCTGTTCATCATGGGCCAAGCCGTCGCGCAAGAAGGGCAGGAAAAGAAAGAAGAAGAAAAAAAGATAGTGACGCTCAACACTTTGCGTCTCGACACCCGCGCCGATTTCACCTACGACTACTATTGCGCCGACAACAGTTCCGACCATGGTTTGCAAGGCAAATACCTGCAAATCACCATGGATGGCAACATCACTGACAAGTTCAGCTACCATTTCCGTCAGCGCATCAACTCGCCCAATTCGAGTTTCGCCAACACTTTTTTCCAAGGCACCGACTGGGCTTACCTCAACTGGCATCTCACCGACGAGATCTTCATCTCAGCCGGTAAGCAAGTAGTTGCCATTGGCGGATGGGAATATGATGCAGCCCCTATCGACTTATATTATGCCACCGACTTCTGGAACCACGTTTGCTGCTACGAGATGGGCGTCTCTGCCAACTACAAAGACCGCAGCGGACACAACCATTTCCTGTTCCAGTTCTCCAACTCGCCCGCCATCACGCAGTCGCTGCAAGGCATATATGCATATAATTTGATGTGGTACGGCAATTTCGGACATTTCAGCACTGCCTATTCCGTCAACATGCTCCAAAACACCGAGAAGCAGTTTGTCAACTATATTTCTTTAGGTAACAAGTTCGTTTTTGATAACTTTGAGATCCGCCTCGACCTTCAAAACCGTGCTTCACGCAACAACACACGTTTTTTGGCCGAGAATTACACCATCCTCTTGGGTGCCGGCCTTAACCTTGGCGAAAAATGGATTATCTTTGCCAAAGGTGGCTTCGACCGCAATAGCGACAACATGATAGACCTCTACAACCCTATCGGTGGCAACGTCCAGTTCCAAAGCGCCGGTTTCGAGTTCTACCCTTTGAAGAGCCACAACTTGCGGCTCCATTTCTGCGGCACTCACACCAAAGCCGATGGAATACACAACTACCAAGGCAACATCGGCCTCACATGGAAAGTCGATCTTCTTCACGCATTCATCAAAAAATAACCGAACATGACACGATTCACACTTCGTCCAGCAAGACACAAAAGCACACACTCCTATCACAAAGCGGTTGAAAGCCTATTCAAAAAGATAGAGAGCAAACTGAAGCATCCGCTGAAATTCACCACCAAACGTAGTTTCGAGGCTATCGTTTTCCTCATCGTTTTCTTTGCCTTCTTCGGCATCCTTGCCTATAAGATGACATTGCCCAAGATGCTCAACACCTTCATGCAGACTTCTTATCACCTGCTGCTCGAAACCGTGTTCTACATCATGGCTATTTGCGTGCTGATGGGTGCTATCAGCAAGCTACTCATCGAGTTCGGAGTGGTCCGTCTGTTGGAGAACATACTCCGTCCACTGATGAAACCGCTCTACAACCTGCCTGGCGTAGCCGCCTTAGGTGCCGTGATGACCTTCCTAAGCGACAATCCTGCCATCATCACCTTGGCACACGACAAGAACTTTAACCGCTATTTCAAGAAGTACCAACTCGTGTCGCTCACCAACTTCGGCACCGCTTTCGGCATGGGTCTGGTAGTTGTCGCTTTCATGACGGGATTAGGTTACGGCAAAGGCGCCTTGGTAGGCCTTGCAGGTGCCATCATCGGCAGTATTGTTTCAACACGACTAATGCAACGCTCCACCTTGAAGGCCTATCCTGAATTAGACGCGCCCATCGACGAAAGCACGGACAGCGGCGACGAGCAGCAAATCACCTTCAAGAGCGAAGGTAGCGTCTTCTTGCGTTTCCTCAACTCACTGCTCGACGGCGGTAAAGACGGTGTCGGCATCGGCATCGCCATCATTCCAGGCGTGTTGTGCATCTCCACTATCGTCATGATGCTCACCTTTGGTCCTTCGGGCGAAAACGGCGAATACTTAGGAGTTGCCTACGAAGGTGTTCCTATCATCACTTGGTTGGCCAACAAGATCAACATCGTCTTCGAATGGTTGTTCGGCTTCAAGGATGGCGCCCTCATCTCCTTCCCAATGACCGCCCTCGGCGCTGTCGGTGCTGCTATCGGTCTGGTGCCACGTTTCATCGAGCAGGGTATCATCGACAACAACGCCATCGCTGTGTTCACCTCCATCGGCATGTGCTGGAGCGGATTCCTCAGCACCCATGCCGCCATGCTCGACTCGCTCGGTTACCGCAAGCTCATCGGCAAGGCCATCGGCGCCCACACCATCGGAGGCCTCTGCGCCGGCATCTCTGCCCACTGGCTGTATGTGCTCTTGGCTTGGATATTCTAGGCTGAAGCAGAAACATATAGAGACGCGCCAAGGCGCGTCTCTACCTCATAGCATCTTTCTTGTTTTTTCACCTAAATCAAGCCGACTCTCAATCACTTGTCAATGTTGAGCAGCAGGCCGTTGCCGTCGCCCGTCATGATTTCAGGCAGCTTGCCGTCCCATTTCTGAATCCATTCGAGCTGGACAATCTTTGGGTTGCTCGATACGGAAGCACCTTTTATCTGGAGTGCTTCGGCCTCGCCTTCAGCATTCAGGATCTGGATTTCCTTCTCGATCTCGGCCTGACGTTTCAGCTCTTCCTTCTGCTTGGTGACCTCGACGAGGGTCAAGGCCTTCTGTTCCTCTAACTTCTTCTGGTTCAGCGCGGTTTCGTAGTCACTGTTGTAATACACCTCGCGGATGTCGATCTGGTCGAGGATGAGGTGATACGACTTGATGTCGTTTTTCATCCTGTCGAGCACGATGGCCTGGATGTCTTCGCGGCTGGTACTATACACCTGGATAGGTGTGTATTTGCTTGTGGTCAGGGCCAGCGCCGACTTCAGCTTAGGCTTAATCACGTTTTCTTCCAGCCAATAGAAACGGCCATTCTCCTTGCCATCGGTCTCACTCACGTTGTCGTAGATCCACCAGGCATATTCGGGGTCGATGCGCCACGAGGCGCTGATGTCGAAACCCATCTTGATACCATCGATAGTTGGTGTCCAAACCGTTTCGGCTTGCGTGGCATCGGCCTTGTACGACTTGTAGTCGGCGCTGCCGTGGCTGACGTCGGTGCGCTTGGCGCATGTATAGACCTGCTCGGTCTTGTCCATGGTCTCGACGCGATACCAAGGGAGGATGACATGCCATCCGGTGTAATAGGTTTCCTGCTTCACCCCCGATGGAGTAATGACCACGCCACATTCCTGGGCAGGGATAATGGTGAGGAAACTAACGGTGACGATGAAAACGACAGGCACAATCAACAGCCACATGGAGTTGAAGAGGTGTTTGCCACTTTTCTTGTTGGCCTTGTTGATAATAGCGGCAATGATGCTATAGACGATGAGCATCACTGCAATGAAAATAAGAACATTCATGTTTTTGTTGTTTTAGGATTTGTTGGCGCAAAGATAAACCATTTTAGCGACCTGAAATCGGGTTGCAAGGTTGCAACAAAAAAAACCGACCCCAAAACGGAATCGGTTTTTATCATTTATGGTGCGTTGAGACGTGCCATGGCGCGTCTCTACTTCTTGTTACCGAAATTGAAGGTAAGGTTGAAACGCAAGGTGTTTTCCAAAGGATTGGTACCCACCTTGTTGCTGCAAGCGATAAGATAAGAGATGTCCAGATTAAAGACATTGTATCTCAAGGCAGCACCCAAGGTAACGTATCTACGGTTACCTTTCAGAGGCATTTCGTTGAAGAAACCGCCACGCACGGCGAAGATATTGTTGTACCAATATTCGATGCCTATGCCTTCAGTGATTTCGCTCAATTCTTCGCCAAACACACCTATGCGGTCATATTGCATCGTATTGCTATTCCATGAATAGCCGGGAGCGTCGTAGAACGACTGAATCATGCCCGAAACGACACCCACATTATTTTCCTTACCATAAATAATATCACCGGTTTGGGTATTTCTGATAGGTGGCGTAGGCACCATCAACTTGTTCAAGTCGATATTGAAAGCCAAGGAGTTATATTCGTCAAGTTCCAACTTCAAGTTACCGCCAACGCGCAAGTTAGTAGGGATGAAGTCTCTCCTATCTGACGAGCTGTTGTAGGAAACCTTGCTACCGATATTGGTGATGGCAGCACCCCAAGCGATGTCGGCATCGATATCGCTGAACCATTCGACAGGACGCTTGTAATAGACCGAAACGTCAGCAGCAACCGACCAACCCACACCGGCATAGTCGCCTTGGCCTTGGGTAAGGTCGGAATAGATGAAGCGTCCGGCAACAGCAGCCGAGAGATAGTCGCCCAGCAATCTGGAATAGGCCACGTCGATAGCCCATTCATTAGGATTGTAGGTACCCAAATCATAGTTATTCTCGTCTCTGAAATTGATTTCGCCTGCACTGAAATAACGCAAGGTAGCGCCCAAAGCGGAACGCTCGTTGAACTTGTAGCCGAAGGCAAGATAGGCCAGATTCATGTCAGAAACCAAGTTTCTCAACCAAGGGCTGTAACCCAAACCGACACTCAACTTGTTTTGCAGATAGACATATTTGGCTGGATTATAGTGCATCGAATAGACATCGGCATCGGAAGCCACACCGCAATCGCCCATTGCGCCGCCACGAGCATCGGGAGCGATTGAGACGAACGGGACTGCAGTAGTGATGACATTGGGTGTGTACTGCTTACCCAAATAACCTTGACCAAAAGAATTTGCCGCGATGACAAACAGAGCGACAACCAACAAACTTCTAATTTTCATTTCTTTTCTTATTTGATTTGGTAAAAAAGTGTGCAAAAATAACGATAATTCAAATTGCTTATTGTAAGCTGATGAAAAATAATTTCGTTTTCATCGCGACACGACCATCCGTTGGCTTACGGTTCGCGTGTTTCCTTCCTCATCGGTGAGGCTGAGGCGATAGAGATAGATGCCCGTGCGCAAAGGGTTTCCGTGGTTGTCCTTCCCTTCCCAACGGATAGGTTCCATCATGTTGCCAGCCGATACGACGTTTTGGTTCAGGCTTGCGATGTGCCGTCCCATCATGTCGAAAATCTCGATGTTGACGGCATATTGGCCATCCTTACCATCGTGAGCCAGGGCAAAATAGGTTTCATTGCTGAAAGGATTGGGATAGTTGCGTACCTGCGAAAGAAAAATGCCGTCTTGCACGAGGAACCAAAGATGAGCCTCGGAAGGATTGTCTTGGATGTCCCAAGCCTTCAGGCCGAACTCGTAGGTGCCAGGCTCCAAGTCGGAAAGAGGCAAGGAAATCGTACCACGGCGGAAATCGTCGAGGGCAGGAACAAAGAGGTCGTTAAGATTCACATTATTGTAGCCCATTAGGTTGCTGCTGAGCATGATGTTCCGCCCCAAGCTGAAATCGTAGTGGCTAATGCCTTGAGCATCATACAACTCGGCATGGAGTTCACCTTTACTGGCCACCACGTCGCCGTCAACGAAATCGGGAGTGTTCCAGTAGAACTTGATTTGCGGGCCTTCGTTGTCGTGAACCATGGCTGGGTCGATGCCGCCAAGCGAAAAGCCTTCGAACACGCCCATGGCCTCGGTCTGACGGATGGAATCGTAGGCATAGTAACTGATACGCGCCGTTCCATAGCTCATGTCAATGCCGCTCGGCACCTGGAACGAGATGTTGAATTTGCCGTTGGTGACGGTAGCACGGCCGCGATAGAGCACGTCGTTGTAGAAAGTGTAACTATGTACACTAGCATCTTCTTGTCCTAAAGTTGTGAAACGCGATTTCTTGTCGTAGAGTTTCACCCAAACCTCGCCATTGAAAGCCCTATCGGTATTTCCGTTGGCAGTTCTGATTTCGCCTTCGATGTTCACCATGCTCATGGCATGAAGCATGACTTCCTCATGCAAGTCATTCCCGTTGATTTTCAGTGTATTGATTTCTTCCAAAGGCGTCATCAAGCGCAGAGCAGGATCGCCAAACAGCACGTAGGTCACATTCTTGGGAGAATTTACAGAATCGGCTTTGGCCAATCGACAGATATCGCCGAAGCGCAGAGGCAGTCCGTTTTCGCGCATATAGAGGTATTTGCTCCAGGCTTTGGCCAGAATCAGGTTCGTGGGTGCTTGTGTGGGTCGCGGTGCGGTGAACAAGGCAATGGCTCCGCCCTTGTCGGAGAGGAACATCTGTTCGCCTGCCGAGACTTTCAGCGGATTGTCGAACACCGAGAACTCACAAGAAGCCGTGAAAAGGAATGGCAGACGGTCGTAATTGGTCAGTTCGGCGATGTCGGAAACCGTAAAGACGGCTTCGGAGGTCAGGCCGAGATAGCCCGCGTGGCCTGCATATTGCATGGTCAGCATACCTTTATCGAAAAGGCGCATCAGCTCGTCGTGGGCACCTGGATGACGCGGACCTGATGGTGTTGACACTTGCTGGTAGGCATCGGTATAGAGCTTCACCTGATGCATCCTGTGTTCTGCCGTATCGATGATGGAAGCGCAGGTCTCCTCTTGCTGCATAAAACTATATGAGTCATCGTCAGCCATCAGAAGGTGGTTCATCTTCCAGTCGCCATGTATCTCGCTCAGGTCGTGATAATGGCGGATTTTCTCCAGAGCATTCTCCGCTTCCTCGACAGTAGTCACAGGCAAACGGCCTACAGCGAGGTCAACCATTCCACTGCAATTAACCCCATCGTTAGCGTCCATCAGCACATAATAATCGTCGCTGCAGAAACTCAACTGCTGGTTGTAAGGATAATCCATCGTTTCGTAGGTAGGAACGAAATTGTTTCCATAACCTTTGATGTTGCGGAAATCGGACGAAGCCTTGCCAAAAAGGGTAATGTATTTCAGTTGGCCGCCACTTCGATAATAAACCATCCTGACGAAATCGCGGATTCCAGAAGGATCGGGCGTACCCGTTGCGAACTCGTTGGCGATTTCATCGACATCGACGACAACACAAAGCATATCGTCCCATTGGTGGTGCATCTCGGCCAGCTGTTCGGCTTGCTCGCGGAAGACGCGGGGCGCGATAATCAGCATGTCGGCATCGGCAATGGCATGAACATTTTGGTTGGCGACGAGCACGAAATTCGAGATGGAATGGCAAGCCGAAGAACGGAAGAGATGATAACGCTTGTCGGCTGGCTGGTCGGTAGCGAACAAGAAGTTGCCGCCACTCAACATGCCTTCCTGCAAACAAGGATGCATAGGGTCGGTCACATCCCAAAGCTGATAGTTGGCATCCACATCCTGAATCCAAATGGCAGTATTGCCGCTGCCAAATTGCGAAGGCATAATCTTAAAAGACAATTCGTTACCCTCGCGTTTCAGTCTGCGCCAGCATGTAAGTTCAAAGAAATCAAGATAAAGGTTCGCATTGTTGTTTTCGGGCACAATCTCAAGACGGCAAGTGGCAGTCTCACCCTCAAGCACAATCTGCCTATTGACGACATCCTTTGTACTCCCAAAAGTATAATCGCCATATTTATTTATCGCAACATTGTCGGCAACCAGATTGTCGTTCACCCAAAGGTTATAGTGCATCTTGGTATTGGCGACATGACCGAGCACCGAAGAGGAAAACAAGATAGGTTTTTCGGCAATCAAGTTAGGCAAGTCGAAAGTGTATTCAAAGACGGGATTGGCTTCGTCAAGCATCTCGCCAAACCAGTTCTGTCCAGAGAAGTAGGGTGTCATCAGTTCTTCTTCGTGCCAGGCCGTATAGAAGAAATCGGAAATCACGGTCGTAGCTTCGGCCACAGGCAACGTGCCTTGACTTGCGATGCGCAAGCCATCCACGCCGCTGTCGAGGCAGAGGAAATAATGGTTGGCATTGGTGTAATAGTTGCGCTCACGCTGATAGCTTTCCCTGTTACCTTGTTTATAAACCCAACGTGTTGGCTCCTGAGCGTAGAAAAGCACGAAATCGTCTTCATCGAAACGGCCATCCTCGGCACCACTGACAAAGATAGCCATCTCAGTGAGGTCGTCGGGACGCTCATCGGCATTCTTTTCAGGCAACGGACCCGCAGGATTTCCGAAGATGCGTATCTGGTTGGGATTCAGTGCTGCCATATCACCGCCCAACACAGCCAAGGTGGCGTAGTCGAGCTTATAGATTCCCTCTTGGGTGACATCCATCTTATACCAAGTATGCTCACTCAGCACCGACTGATAAGTATTCTGCGCCTTTGCCCCAGCAATGCAGAGCAGAAGCAGCATTACGATATTTAATCTTTTCATTCTCATTTCCTTTCACATTATCTGCTAAGAACCAATTTTGAAACGGCAGTGGCGGTTTCGCCTTTGTCGTTGGTGGCCACGATACGATAGGGATACACGCCGTTGCGGAGTTGGCCAGGATTCCAATAGATGGGCGAAGTACGTGCCGAGGTGCCTGTCACTTGCTCGGAAAGCACTTCCACAAGACGACCCATGATATCGTAGATGTAGATTTTCACATCAACATTGTTGCCAATCTGGTTGTGGTCAAAGACAAATCTCGTGCCATCGGTCACAGGATTGGGCAAATTGGCAGGCTTTTCGATACGCATCGTTCCGCTGTTGATGACAACGAAATGCACCGTTGCGATGTTGGAATTGTTGAAAACGTCCCACACCTTTAGGTGAAGCGTGTATTCGCCATCGGCCAAGCCGAGCATCTTGAAGGCGATCTGTCCCTTGCCCGGATTGCCCAAATCGGAAGTGAAATAGTCGTTGAGGCAATAGCTCTCTTTCGAAGGCCCGTCGAGGGTGGCGACAATGTCGTGACCAATGCCTGATCCCGTCGTGTTGATGCCGCTCTCGTCTTCAACGAAAGCCAGCAGCAAAGGATTCTCACCCGTGATACCACCATCGACGAAGAGCGTGTCGTCAACGAAGAGGCGAATCGCGGGAGGTTCAGTGTCTTCCTTGGCATCCTCGTAGAAGCCGCCGATGACGAAGTCCTTCTTGCTACCCTTGGCATCCACTTCGTAGTTGGTGGCATAATAGCTCACCATGCCCGTTCCGAAACGATACGAGATGTCGCGTGGCACTGTGAAATTGATGCTGAACTCGCCATTCACCACATCGGTCTTGCCGTTGAAGACCACGCTGTTGAACAAGTTGAACTCAATGACCGAGGTAGCCGTGCCCTTGGTAGCAAGTCGGCTTTCCTTATCATATACCGTAACATAGACGACACCATTGTAGCCGGAAGCAAGATGTCCATTCAAATCCTTGACCACACCTTTGATTTCGACAGGTTGCAGCGCCTTGATGGTATCAGGCATGGAGACCGTCTCGACCGTCCATTTCGGGTAGTTGATGCGCAAGGCCGGGTCGCCAAAGAGCACATAGCGCTTTTCGACCGCATAACCCGAACTCTTTGCCCTACGATACACATCACCGATGCGTGTAAGCTCACCACCATTGATGCGGAACAAGTTCCTATAGACACCATGATTGAATTTCAAGTTATCAATACCAATAGTAGCCCTCGAAGTGGTGAACATGGCTATCATGCCTCCATATTGGTTCAGGAAGGAATATTCGCCCAAGGAGGTTCGCGCATCGTCGTCGTATCGGCTGAACTCGCAAGTGCCCGTAATCATCATCGGGAACATCGGGCTGTTGCGCCACGAGTCAACATCCTTACGTTGCAAGATGCGTTCCTCGCTCAGCTGCACCTCGCCGCCATGTCCAGTATAGTTCATCACCAAAGTGCCTTTTTCCATTCTATTGTTGATGGCTGCATTCACTTCGGGAGCCAATTCGCCATTTGGCGTACTTATCTGGTTGTAGGCATCAAGATAAATCTTGTCAATCACAAGGTCGGCACCACCGAATTTCGTTTGCAGCGAGTCGGCCAGTTTTTCAGCATCTCTCACGAACCCCGCATCATCGTCGGTGACGAATGTGACCACATTGCGCCAAGGCTGCATGGTGTTTTCGTTTCGTTCAACATACTGTTCAATCTTGTCAATCATCTGAGAGGCTTGCTCAACCGTCTGAATTGGGAAACGGCCAATGCCGATGTCGGCCAGCGAAGCATTGATATTGCCTTCGTTTTCGTCGAAGAAGCCGAAATAATCGTCGGTAACGAAAGTGTCAAGACCATCGATGGATGCTACGGTTTCGTAGGCTGGCACGAAATCGACCAAGCCCGAGCGGTTTTTCTGGTCGAACGAGGCATCGCCCATAAGCAGCAGATACTTGATTTCACGGCCAGCGTTGCTGTCGAGATAAAGCATCCGGCAAAAATCACGGATGGCAGTAATATCCTTTGCGCCACAGCTGAACTCGTTGTAAATCAGCTCAGGAGTCGTGATGAGAACATTCAAGTCGGGGTCATGCACAGCGTGGAAGTCTTTCAGGCGTTCGGCTTGCGACATAAAATTGGGATGAGTCAATATCACGAAATCCACATCGCGGATAGCGTGGAGATTCTGGTTGGCGACCTTCCCAAAATCGACGGCAGAATAATACGACTGTCCATTGAAGGCGATGAACTCGTTTGAGGGATTGCCCTGCAACCTGAAACTCAGCGTAGAGGCATTCAGCTGGCCTTTCACCACCTGTGGACCCACCGGATTGGTGACATCCCAAACCTGCACTTGCTGGCTTGCGCCCGAAAGACGATATTCGTAGGTCTTGCCGCTTTCCACCTCAGGATTGCGGAACAGCATTTGGCTACCCGAAAAGACCAGATTGCGCCAAACATTCAACGACAGATAGTTGACATAGCCATCGGAAGTCGTATTCGGATTGTTGGCATTATGTTTCAGTGTGACCTTGACCACATCAGAATCCATAAAGAAGAACATCGTTCCGCCCACTGAATCGGCATAGGTTTGACTCGTCGAATTGGTAGATTTAATAGAATAGGTGGCTTTCAGCTGGTCATTGACATAAACCTGGAATTTGGCAGGAGTGAAATTGCGGCCTGCAAGGTCAGCCACCAACGATGCCTGACGTGAACGGTCAGCATTCGGGAAGCTGAAACTGAAATCCTTAGTAGCATTTCCCGTCATCTTGTCGCCATAATAAGTACGTCCCCAATGGTTGAGGTTGATTTCGTCGCTTTCATGCAAAGCATAATCCAAGAAAGCGGTCACCGTGTGGTCAGCCACTGCCGCCGATGGTTCTTCGTTGATGCGCTTTCCCCGGCCTAACGAAACGGTCAGGAAAGCATAGGAATAGTCATCGTAAGAATTGGGTGTGTGCTTGAAGACCAGCTGGCTCTCATCATATTTCCAACCAACAGGACCAATAGCATAGAAAAGGACATAGTCGCTGGCATCAAACGAGCCATCTGATTCGCCGACAACCTGAATGGGCAGTTCCACCAAGTCGTCGTGACGCGGTTCGGCATTCATCTCAGGCAACACGCCGCCGCCGTTATGATAGATGCGAATGTCGCGAGGATCGAGATGCTGCACATCAAGGCCCATCGACTTCAAGTCGTTGTATGTCAATTTATAAATACCCGTTTCCTTCAATCCCAGCTTATGCCACTCGCCCGAAGCCAACACCGATTGGTGCGCATACGACGGAACCGACTTGTGAGAATCCATGTTTGGCATAATCGACATCACAAGTTCGGCAGAAACCAACTTCTCGTAACGGCCATTCACATTGCGCAAAGGCACGATTGAAATGGAGAGCAAAGCCTCATCGCGTGAACGCAACGGCACTGCATCGACCACATAATCAGAAGCCAAAGCTGACTTTGAAGCGATTTCGGTTTCTTGTTCCGAAAGCGCCACCGACTTCACATCTTCCAACTCGACCTTTGCCACAACCGCATCGTCATAAATGGGTTTCGCCAGCACAAAAGTCGGAATGGAACCATGATAACTGCCCGATTCGAGATTAATAATCAATAAGGTATCGTTGGAAAGTACCTCTTTCGTCACACCTTTCCAGTTCAATTCAATCGGAAAACGCTCCGTCATTTGTGCCCAAAGCTCCGTTGGAAGCAACAAAACGATGAACAGAAAGGACAGAAAGAAACCTTTTATTTTGCTATTGTTCATAGATACTATTTATTAACTAATTGATTATAAACTAAATAAAAAAATACCAAAAGCACAAATTCACCTAATTAATTAAGGGAACGAAGATACGATGTTTTTATTGTTGACAGACATATTTCGCTCAAAAAAATCATTTTTCAATATTTTGATGGTTATTTCAAAAAAAGGTCGTAATTTTGGCGGCACTTTCCATAAAAGTACAATGGTCTGAAACCACAAAAATTTTCGGTCGATACAATAAAATGGGAAAGCATCAGTTTTAGAGAACAAATTTGACTCAACAATGAATAAAAAAGGATTCAAGACATTAGCATTATTCGTCACGGCAGGCCTCATTTTGGCTTCTTGCTCCAACGATGTTTCGAGAACCACAGGCTGGGCCTACAACGATGCCAACAACGGCGGTTTTGAAGTATCACAAATCAACGACCAGCAAATCGGTCCCGGTCTGATTGCCATCGAAGGCGGCACATTCGTCATGGGTGCCACGACCGACAACATCACCTACTCGTGGGACAATTGTCCTCGCAAGGTCACCGTTCCATCCTTCCTGATGGACCGCACCGAAGTCAGCAATGTTGACTACCAGGAATATGTCTATTGGCTGAATCGCGTTTTCGGCCAGAACTACCCTCAAGTGGTTCGCAACGCTATGCCTGATACTTTGGTATGGCGTGGCCGCTTGTCATACAACGAACCAATGGTTGAGGTCTATTTCCGTCACCCATCCTATAACGACTATCCTGTTGTCGGAGTCACTTGGGTTCAAGCCAACGACTACTGCACCTGGCGTACCGACCGCGTCAATGAGTTGATGCTCGTTGAAGCCGGCGTTCTGGATTGGGACCCAACCCAACAAGACGAAGAGAACTTCAACACCGACGCTTACCTGGCCGGCCAATACACTGGTAAGGTGAAGAACGGCAAGAAGGACCTCTCGAAAGGCGATGGCGAAGGCTTGCGTAACGTGCGCATGGAAGACGGCATCCTGCTGCCTTCATACCGTCTGCCCACGGAAGCCGAATGGGAATATGCCGCTGTCGGCCTGGTTGGCAATACCTCCAACGAAATCGTTGCCGAACGCAAGGTATATCCTTGGAACGGCGACGGTCTCCGCACCGACAACAAGAAATATTATGGCAGTTTCATGGCCAACTTCAAGAAAGGCCCTGGCGACTACATGGGTGTTGCCGGTCACCTCAACGATGGTGCTGCACTTCCTGCTCCTGTAGGTTCCTATTGGCCAAACGACTACGGCTTGTACAACATGGCCGGTAACGTTTCAGAATGGTGCCAAGACGTCTATCGTCCACTGTCATTCGAAGATGTTGCTGACTACAGCCCATTCCGTGGTAACGTGTTCACCCAGAAAGCCGTTGACGAAGATGGCTTCCTCGTCCAGAAAGACTCCCTCGGTCGCATCCGCAGAGAACCTATCTCGCAAAAAGAAGCTTCGAAGCGCCAGAACTACCGCACCAGCTTCAACTCCAACTACGACGATGGTGACTACATGTCAGCTATCCGCAACAGATGGAGCGACAGCCAAGAAGACCAGAGCGTGTTCACCAAGGAAATGTATGAATATGCTACCAACGACACTCCTGGTACCACCCTCATCAGTGACGAATCGCGCGTCTATAAAGGTGGCGCTTGGTCAGATGGTCCTTACTACCTGAGCCCTGGCAACCGCCGTTTCCTCAACCAAAACCAGTCATCGGCCTCCATCGGTTTCCGCTGCGCCATGAACAAGGTAGGAAGCTCATTCGCAAAATAATTGTACTTGAATCATAACAACCGAAGCCGTTTGAATTTTTTCAGACGGCTTTTTTTTGAAATGTAAAATGAGAACAAATAACAATAGATTCCTTTCGTCCAGCGCCCATGTCATTCTGAGCAAGGTACGAGCGTGAGAATCTATGGGCGCCAGACTCGGAATGACATTGTTATTTGTTCCTTCTAAAAATATCATTATGAACACAACAGAAAAGATATACCAAGCCTTCACGAAGGCATACAAGGTCTCGACCGACAGCCGAAAGATCGAAAAAGACGCGGTTTTCTTCGCCCTGAAAGGCGAAAACTTCGATGGCAACGACTTTGCCCTTCCCGTAGCGGAAGCTGGCATCGCCTCTTTGGTGGTTTGCGACCGCGACGACATCCCACAACACGAAAGGATCCTGAAGGTAGATAACACACTGACCGCCTTGCAAGACCTCGCCCGTCATCACCGCAAGCAGATGAAAGCCAAGGTGCTTTCCATCACAGGCACCAACGGAAAGACCACGACCAAAGAACTCGTCTCAGCCGTGCTGAGCCAGAGATACAACATCATCAACACACAAGGCAACTTCAACAACCACATCGGCGTGCCGCTCACCTTGCTGACCATCAAGCCGGGAACTGAAATCGCCGTCGTCGAGATGGGAGCCAACCACCCTGGCGAAATCGACACCCTCGCCCACATCGCTTGCCCCGACTTCGGCCTCATCACCAACATCGGCAAAGCCCACCTGGAAGGCTTCGGCAGCTTCGAAGGCGTCGTCAACACCAAGACGGAGCTTTACAGATACATCAAGCAGAACGGAGAATTCGTCTTCGTCAACCGCGGCAACGAATTGCTTTGGGGCCTCTCATCGGAGCAGAAGCGTGTCAGCTACGGCTACCATTGCGGCGCCGACTACCCTGTAGCACCTGGCGAATGCAAGCCCTACCTCAGCGTGAAATGGAAGAAACGCCTCATCGAGACGAGACTTGTAGGCGAATACAACTTCGAAAACGCAGCTGCTGCCATTGGCGTAGGACAATATTTCGGTGTCGTTGACAACAAAATACAAGCAGCCCTTGAAGCCTACCAACCTACCAACAGCCGTTCGCAAGTCATTGAAAGCGGCAAGAACCACATCATCATGGACGCCTACAATGCCAACCCGACTTCGATGCAAGCCTCGGTGCGTAATTTCAGGAAGATATGCGGCGAGAACCACCTCCTGATTTTGGGCGACATGCGCGAATTAGGCCAAGAATCGGAAAACGAACACAAAGCCATCCTCAAGCTGCTTGAAGAGTTGGATTATAAGGCTGCCTATCTCGTAGGCCCCAATTTCTGCGCCTACAGTGGTTGCAAGAGATGGTGGACCTTCCCGAATGTCGATGACCTGTTCCAATATCTCGAAACCCATCCCGTTGAAGGCAGGGACATCCTCGTGAAAGGCTCGCGCGGCATCAAGTTGGAGAAAGTGTTGCCTTTGCTGTAGGAGAAAGATTAGACCCATGAAAGAAGCAACAGCCATAGGACTCATGTCGGGCAGCTCGCTCGATGGCCTCGACATCGCCTTAGTGCGATTCCAATACGACGGCAACAATTACGATTTCAGCATTTTAGATGCCGACACCCTACCCTACTCCGACGAATGGAAACAGCAACTCGCCGATGCTTTCCACAAGCAGCCCAACGAGTTGGACGCTCTCGACAAAGCCTACGGGAAATACCTTGGTGAGCAAGTGAAGCAATTCGTTGCATCGCGCCATGCCAAGCCCGACTTCGTGGCCTCGCACGGACACACCATCTTCCACAAGCCCGAGCAACACTATACCTTGCAAATCGGTGATGGTCAGACCCTTGCCAACGCATGCGGCCTCACCGTGGTAAACGACTTCCGGACCGAAGACGTGCTGAAAGGCGGTCAAGGTGCGCCCTTGGTGCCCATTGGCGACAAACTTCTTTTCGGCGACTATGACATCTGCCTCAACATAGGCGGCATTGCCAACGTGTCGTACGACGACCAAGGCAAGCGCATGGCCTACGACATCTGCATGGCCAACCAAGCCCTCAACTATCTCGCCAATCTCGAAGGACTTCCCTACGACAAAGACGGAGCCTTAGCGCGAAGCGGCGAGATGGAAATCACATTATTGAAGAAACTCAACCACGACCCCTATTATGGGCTGTTTCCGCCGAAATCGTTAGGAAGAGAATTCTTCGAAACACGTCAAAAAGACCTGCTCACGGGTCTCTCAACCGCCGATATGCTGGCCACCTTCACCGAACACATCGCATTGCAAATCGCGTTGGCTGTCAGCATATTGCCTAAGGGAAAGATGCTCGTCACGGGCGGTGGTGCCAAAAACAAGTTCCTCGTTGAACGCATCCAAGCGCGAAGCTACCATCAGGTTGTCGTTCCCGACACGCAGATTGTCGATTACAAGGAAGCGCTCGTCTTCGCCCTACTCGGCTTGCTACGCATGGAAGGCCGCACCAACGTGCTCGCTTCAGTCACTGGCGCACCTACCGACAGCTGCAGCGGAAAAATCTGGAAACCCTGATAAAATATTGCTGCGATTCCGACAAATATCGTTTACTAAACTAACCGAAAAAAGCGCAAAATAAATTAGTCAATTAACCGATTTTATAACAAAAGAGGTTATTGCACTAACCTTTTTTTTTGTATTTTTGCAGCATAAAAACGAATGGAAAAGATGGAAACGCTATTCAAAAAACACCAGATTCTTATTTCTCAGGTGAGCTTGGACATCGTCCGCGAGACGATTAATACCATTTCGTGGGAAAAACAATTGGTGGGCATTCGAGGTTCGCGAGGCGTAGGAAAAACTACACTGATGCGACAGTATATCAAGAAAAACTATGGCATCAAACCTGGCGAGGCGCTTTATTGCGTATTGGACAGCCTCTATTTCAGCAACCACAGCCTGCTTCAGTTGGCTGAAACTTTCCACTTGATGGGCGGCAAGCACCTTTTCCTCGATGAGGTACACAAATATCCCACATGGAGCAAGGAAATCAAGGAAATCATCGACCTCTATCCCGACATGAAAATCACCTTCACGGGATCATCCCTTTTGCAGATTCTCAATGCAGATGCCGACCTCTCGCGTCGTGTATTGAGCTACGACATGACAGGGCTGTCGTTTCGCGAGTTCCTCCATTTCTACAAAGGCATTCAATTCCCAGTGAAAAGTCTTGATGAGATTCTTTCCGATGCTGATAACATCTGTATGGAAATCAACAAACTATGCCGACCACAACAACTTTTTGAGCAATATCTTCGCGTTGGATACTATCCTTTTTATGACGGCAATGAAATAGAATATTACAGCCGGATCGAGAATGTCATCAATTTCATTATCGAGCAGGAAATGACACAATTTTGCGGAGTGGAATTTTACAACACACGCAAAATCAAAGCTTTACTATTTTTCTTGGCAGAGAATGTTCCCTACGAAGTGAACATTGCCAAGCTGTCAACTTATTTGGAACTTAATAAGCAGACAGTGTTGTCCTACCTCGCGAATATGGAACGCGCCGAGCTTTTGCATCTGCTTTATTCCGACAACAAGTCGGTGACACGCCTACAAAAGCCCGACAAAATTTACCTGCACAACCCAAACATGTTCTATGCCATCGGGCAACACAATGAGATTGGGACCATCCGCGAATGTTTTGCCGTCAACCAACTCTCTGTGAAACATACGGTTGAATATGGAAAGACTCATGGCGATTTACGCATTGATGGGCGCATTACGGTTGAAGTCGGCGGACAAGACAAGACCTTCGACCAGATCGCAGACATCCCTGATTCCTACATTCTTGCCGATATGATGGAGCACCCCGTAGGAAAGAAGCTGCCCTTGTGGATTGTGGGGTTAACCTATTAAGCACGCATTAAAGTTTGCAGGTATTACACTGAATTTTGTATTTTTGCATTGAATAAGAGCCATTGAAATTCCCATGTTCAAGAAGATAATAAACACATTCGGGACGAAGATTCTGGCAGCCATCATCAACTTCATGATTGCCGTGGTGCTGTCGCAGACCATTGGCGACACTGGCAAAGGCACACAGGCCCTGCTGCTCAGCACCATCACCTTCATCCTCATCTTCTCCGACATCGTCTGCGGCGAAAGCATCGTCTTCCTCACCCCTCACCACAAGTTCAAGCACTTGCTTGTTCCTTCGGCACTTTGGGCGACATTCATCGCTGTCATCATGGGCTTCGGCATCGGGTGGTTCTACCCCAAGCTCGATTCTCAACTCATTGTGCATGTGGCCGTTCTGTCGCTCATCTCCTCGCTTAGCGGCATCAATTTCCGCTACCTCATCGGCAAAGAGGAAATCAAGAAGGCCAACTACAACACCCTCTTGCAGCCCGTGCTCATCATCGTTGTGCTCATCATCTATTATATAGTGCTGAAACGCACCGACATCTACGGCTACATCATCGGACTTTACGCCGCCTATGGAGGTTCGTTCCTGCTGGGAGTGTGGATGCTGCGAAACGAATACGCACAGCTTCGACTTTCGGAGCCTATTAATAATAAAGGTGTGCTAAAAGACCTGTTCAAATACGGTTTCCTGAACCAGACTGGCCATTTCGTACAGTTCTTCAACTTGCGCCTGAGCTACTATCTCCTTGACTATTACATCGATGAAGGACGCGTTGGCGTGTTTTCCAATGCCGTTTCGTTGGCCGAAGCCATCTGGATCATCAGTAACAGCATAGCTTTGGTACAATATGCCCGCATCGCCAATGCCGACGACCGCGCCTACGCGCAAAGACTCACCCTTAACCTCGGCAAGATTTGCCTTGCCATCTCAGCTTTGGCCGTGGTGGTGCTCGTTCTGTTACCCTCGTCGTTCTACGCCTTTGTCTTCGGGCCACAGTTCAGCGAGGTGGCGAGCATACTCCGTTGGCTTGCCCCAGGCGTGTTGCTCTACTGCATTTTCCTGATTCTCGGGCACTACTATTCTGGCATCGGACGTTACCAGATGAACACCTACGCCGCCCTTTGCGGTTTGGTAGCCACCTTCGCCTTCGGTTTTACCTTGATTCCGCGCTACGACGTCGTCGGTGCAGCACTCACCTCTTCCCTATCCTATATCGTCAATGCCATCTTCCTGCTCTGCTTCTTCATCAAGGAATCCGACTTCAAGTGGAAAGACTTCATTCTGACGCGCACCGAGGTCAAGGAATACTTCAAGGAAATCAAAGAGGAATTCTTGAATCGGTAAAATCCCATAGAGACGCGATGAATCGCGTCTCTACCGGCGGGATGGAATTTGGTGGATTTGCTGACGTTTTCAACAAACATCAATCTTGTAGAGACGCGACTTCTTCGCGTCTCCAACTCAAAACCGCACAACCTTGCATTAGAGACGTGCCATGGCGCGTCTCTACAAAAGACACCGATTTATCGCGTCACTGAAAAAAATACCTATCTTTGCAAATCCAAAACATAGCAAACGATGAACAAAATCAATAAATTCTTCAAGGCCGTCGGACGCATTTGCCGTCATCCCTATCTGCTCAACCTCGTGCTTCAAGACGAAGACACCATGAGAGAAGAAACGGTGCGCCGCCATGGCTTTGCCGATGGCCTGCCCGTCATCGAAATCGACAAACTCCTCCCCGACTTCGCCGAGACCGCCGAGCCTTACGCCTACCTCTCGGGAGCCACGATGCCCATCGACATCGCGCTGCTTCGTGGCTTGGCCAAGAAATACGAGGTGAACGACTATTTCGAGATTGGCACCTGGCGCGGCGAAAGCGTCGCCAACCTCGCCGCCGTGGCACAGCATTGCGTCACCTTCAACCTGCCGATGGACAAAATCGTCGAGCTGACCCACGACCAACGCTATGCCGACCTCCACAGCTTCTTCAGCAAGAACCTCGACAACGTCGAACAGCTTTATGGCGACTCGCAGACCTTCGATTTCAAGCCCCACTTCGGGAAATACGACATGGTCTTCGTTGACGGCGACCACCATACCGAAGCAGTGAAACACGACACCGAGACTGCTTTCAGGCTTCTGAAGAACGAGCGTTCCATCATCGTTTGGCACGACTACGCCCTCGACCCCGAAACCATCCGCTGGAACGTGCTCTCCGCCATCCTCGACGGCACACCCGCCGACAAACGCGGGCACCTCTACCACGTCTCCAACACTCTCTGCGCCGTCTATCTGCCCGACGACTTCACGACACACACCCTCGTCCCCTACGAGACGCCAAAGAAATATTTCAAGGTCGAAATCAGCGCACACGAGTGCTAAAAAACTGCGACGATGAACATCCTGCACCTTTTGAGTTGGTTCCCGAAGCCCGACGACCCCACCTTGGGCAATTTCTGCATCCGCATGATTGATGCCCTGCCCGAAGATTGCCATTCGGTCATCCTTTCGGTTTGCGACGGCAAAGACCTCTGCAAATCGTTCGAAATCAAAACTATAGAAGGTACGCACCACACCCATATCCAAATCCAGATTAGGCCGCCAAAAAACGCAGCCTTGCGCAAGCTGAAGATGTTCAGGATGTACCAATACGGTCTGCGCTACATCAAAAAGAACTACTTCGAGCCCGACCTGATTCACCTCCACGTGAGCTATCCTTTAGGTCGCATGGCCTTGCTCTGGCACAAGCTTTACGGCTACCGTTATGTCCTCACCGAGCACTGGACCATCTACCAGCCACAGAATAAAGACGTAATGCGAGGCGCGCTGAAACGCAACATCCTACGCGTCGCCAACCATGCCTCCGTCATCATGCCCGTCAGCCTCGACCTGCAACACTGCATGGAAGGCCACGGAGTGAGAAATCGTTTTAAAGTCATCTACAACTTGGTTGACACCAGCGTTTTCCGCTTAGGGACACCTACAAGCGACAACGTCAAGAAACGCATGTTGCACATCTCTACCCTACGCGACGAAGCCAAGAATTTCAGCGGCATCTTGCGCACCATCGAACGCCTGCGCCAACAGCGTGACGACTTCGAATTGCACGTCATCCACGACTACGAAGCCCTCGAGTTCAAGGCTTTCGTTAAGGAGCACCATCTTGACGACTGCGTTATCTTTCTCGGCAAGAAGACCTCAGCCGAGGTGGCCGAAGCCTATGCACAGAGCGATTTCTTCGTCCTGTTCTCCAACTTCGAGAACCTGCCTTGCGTGCTAGTCGAAGCCTTTGCCTCAGGCGTGCCTGTGCTTACTACCGACGTGGGCGGCATTGCCGAAATCGTGAATCCTGAACGCGGCATCCTCATCCACCAAAGCGATGAAGAAGCCCTGCTCCGAGGCATGAACCAACTGCTTGACACCTACCGCGATTACGACCGGCAAGCCATCCGGCAATATGCCCTGCAGACCTTCGACAGCAAGATTATCGGAGAACAAATCTTCCAAGAATATTTGAAGGCAAGAATGCTTGAACGTTAAAATATTTATATCGCCTTGATTTCCGAAAAAAGTTGTAATTTTGCTCACTGCAAACCACCTATACACAATATTTATGACGACGACATTAAAACAACGTGAACCTCAATCGGGATTGAATCCAATGCAATTGCATTTGTTGAGCATCTTGAATTTCAACACTACACCTTCATCAGAAGAACGCCTAAAAAGAGCTTTGCAGCAGTTCTATCTTGCTGAATTTGAACGCATGAAAGATGAGCTTTGGGAAAACGGCACTTTGACCGAAGAAAAACTCGAAGAGCACGCCCATAACTTTTGCCGTACACAAGCATGAAGATAGTTTTAGACTCCTGCATTGTCCTCCAAGTGGCTTTCACGAGAAAACCACTGCGAATTGTTTGGGACAAATTCCTTTATGAAGCCTACACTTTATGCGTTACGGATGAAATCCTTTATGAATATGAAGAAAAGATAGCTCAATTGACAGGCAACCGTGATGTCGCCCAAACAGTGATTGATATCATCCTAAATGCCAATAATGTAGAAAGGATAAATGTGTTCTATCATTATGGACTCATTAAAGCAGATAGCGATGATAATAAGTTTGTAGATTGCGCCATCACTGCAAATGCAAGATATGTAGTGACAGAAGACACACATTTCAACGAATTGAAACATATCGAATTTCCAAAGGTGAATGTGATTAATATGTTGGATTTCATTGAAATACTAAAAAACGAATCAAAAGAGAAATAGCCTTGCATCTAATCTGGATTGCCTCAGGTCAATGCAAACGAAGTGAAGCGATTAAGCTATGCAGATAACCTTGTCAAATTAAAGTTATACATGTTCTGATTTTCATTTCAACTCAAAAAAGCAAATTCCTGCGCATTAATCTTTCATAATTCAATTTCTATTTCTACTTTTGCAGCAAATTACAATAATATCATGGCAACATATACGATTAATATTGACGAACGTACTGCCGCAGGCAAATCGCTGCTCAATTATTTGCGCGCCCTTGGAATACTTCTAGAAAAGACGAGAGGAAACGAAGCGAAAGGCAAAAACGCCACTTTGCAGGCCATTAAGGACACCGAAGAAGGCAGAGTTACGAAATACGCTTCTTTTGACGACTTCAAACGCGCCATGAATGAAATTTGAGATTGCCACAACCAACCGTTTTGAGAAAGATGTCAAGATTGCTAAGAAACGCGGACTTGACCTTGAAAAACTATTTGCCGCTGTTGAAATAATTGCAGACGACAAACTGCAACTTCCCGCAAAATACCAAGACCACAATTTGATTGGTGATTTTGTTGGCTGTCGTGAATGCCATATCGAACCCGACTGGCTGCTGGTTTATAAAAAAGAAGAAACCATCAAGTTGGTGACTCTTACCCGAACAGGTACGCATTCTGATTTGTTCGGATAATCGTATCTATACCAAAACTCACAGAACCTTTAAACCATATATCAAAAAAAGCAAATTCTTGCGCATTAATCTTTCATAATTCAAATTCTATTTCTATATTTGCAGCCTCATAGCATAAACTTGTGAAATTTCAAACACAATTCAATTATTAACTAACTAAATTTTAATCACATGAAGAAAGTATCTTTACTCATTGCGATGATTGCCTTCGTTTGCGGCAATGCATTCGCTCAGTTCAGCTATGATTTTACTGGCTGCACTGCTGGTGCGAAAGTCGCACAAACTCTCGGCATGCCTTGGACAACTTGGAGCAATACTCCTGGCAGTTCAGAAGATGGCGTGTTTGGTGAAATCGGCGGTTCAATGGCTGCTTATTTTACCTATGGCGTTGACCAAGTTGCTGTACTTGGTGAAAGGGAAACTGGTGTTTATGATGTTGAATTTGATGTGTATGTCGAAGAAGGCTACATCGGATATTTCAACCTTATGCACCACTACCCATGTAACAACGACCAAGCTATTCAGGTGTATCTTCAAGCTACCAACGAAGGTTCAACCACAACAGTAAATCCTGGTCACGGCACTGTCCACGCTGGTTCAATTGGCACATGCGACATTCCTTGCTATTCCAACGATTGGATGCACTTCAAAGTACATGTAGATTGCGACAATGACCAAGCTCAATTCTATTTTAACGACCAATTAATGTGCGAATGGCAATGGAGTTTTGACAGCTTTGGCGAGTCAGTAATTGACAGAGTTCTTGGCGGTATTGATTTCTTCCCTCCAGGGAATGCTTCCAACTCAAGATTCTATGTTGACAATGTCGTGTTCACCGCATTGAATGGCAGCGAAACTCTCGTTGAAGATTCATTCGAAGAATACACTGTTGGCAACAAAATTGCCGTTGAATCGGCAGCTGCTGGTCACGATTGGTGGACAACTTGGTCATTCAACCCAGGAAGCAGTGAAGACGGTGTCGTATCAGACGCACACGCTTCTATCGGTGATAAATGCGGCTATATCAGTGGCAGCAATGACCAAGTCGTTCTCTTAGGCAACTACGAAACTGGCGTGTATGATTTTGAATTTGACATGTTCACCGAAACTGGTATGGATGGCTACTTCAACATGCTCCATGCCGCTACAGGAGATTCAAACACTTCGAAGTGGGCAATGCAAGTTTATATCAATGCAGAAGCTGACGAAAAAAATAATACACAATGGCATAGCACTGGTCATGGTACCGTGTTTGCTGGTGGCGGAGCTGTCGCTGACGTTCCATGTGTCGAAAACGAATGGATGCATTTCAGAGTGCACGTTGATTGCGATAATGACCTTGCCACTCTCTTCTACAACGAAACAGAGATTTACACATGGCAATGGAGCCTTGACAGCTTCGGCGAATTGGAAACAAGGAACATCGATGCAGCTAACTTCTTTGCCGCTGTAAGCACTTCTACTTCAAAATTCTACCTTGACAATGTTAAGTTCACTCGCATTGGTGGCGAGTCAGCTCCAGAACTTTCAATCACTCCTGAAGCCATCATCGAAACCCTCGGTGAAGACGACATGACCACCACTACCGTTACCATCGAAAACAGCGGTAACTCCATCGGTGACTGGGCTGGTTGGTTAGACTTCGGCCAAGGCGCTGAAGGCACCCAAACTGCCGAACTCAGCTACCACGATGGTCAAGTTGCAAGCGGTATTGGTTCCGACGATGCTTATTCACGCGAAATGGGTGTCTGCTTCCCTGCTAACGATTACGCTGGCTCTTCAATGGGTATGAAGATCACTTCTGCTGAATACTACATCTACGACACCTACAAGTCAACCGACGACAACTACATCTTCCGCATCTACGGTCAAGGCCTCCACGGCCAACCAGGCGAACTGCTCGCTGAAAAGACCGTCAACACCTCAGCTATGGGTCAGTGGATTACCGCTACCTTCGACGAACCTGTCTATATGACCGGTCAAACCATGTGGGTCACAGTCGAACTGCAACAAGGTGCTGGCGAATATCCTCTATCAATGGACGGTGGCATTTATGGCGAAGAACAAAACGGTAACTGGCTTGCTACTAACGGCAACAGTTTCAATCACTGCTACTCAGCTGGTAGCTTCGAAGGTGCTTGGTTGATTTCAGTCAACTGCCAGGGCACTCTCGTTCCTGCTACATGGGTTAGCATGGACAAGAACGAAGGCTCCATCTTTGGTGGTAATTCAGAAGACATCACCCTGACCCTCAACAGCATCGGTCTGAGCGAACCTGAATACAACGCTAACCTCGTTATCGAAACCAACGATGCTGAACTTCCACACGTTGAAATCCCTGTCATCATGATTGTTGACCTCGATGCAGTTGCTGAAAACACCAACAGCAACAACATCTATCCTAACCCAAGCAACGGCAGCGTCACTGTCGAAGCTCAAGGCACCCTCGCTATCTACAATGTGGCTGGTCAGCTCGTCCGCATCGTCAACCTCGACAGCGAAATCAACACCATCGACATGAACGTCGAAAACGGTGTCTATTTCTTCAGCATCTACGACAACAACGGCAACAACACTGTCAGCCGCGTCGTCGTCGCCAAGTAATTCCTCACCGGAATACATATCGAAAAAGTCGCTCCTTTCGGGGCGACTTTTTTTTGTTTGGAATAATCTCGAGGCGCGATGAATCGTATTTACATAGAGACGCGACGAATCGGCATCTCTACTCACTAAACGCCCATCCAAGCCATAATGATAGCGGCGGCAACGGAAGCATTCAACGATTCGGTCAAGCTGCCTTCAGCGCGAGGAATGGTGATGGGATGCGTGATGAACGGCAAGATATTCGGCCTGATGCCATGCGACTCGCTGCCAATGACGACGATGCCTTCCATTTTGCCATGCTTCTTGAAAAGGTTTTCGCCATTCAGCAAAGCGCCGTAAATGGCCTTGCCTTCGCTCTTATTCTTGCCAAGAAAGGCCCCCAAATCCGTTTCTACGATGTTCATCCTGAAAATGGAGCCCATGGTAGCCTGAATCACTTTCGGATTCCAAATCTCCACACAGTCGGTGCTGCACACGATGTTGCGGATGCCGAACCAGTCGGCAGTGCGGATGATGGTACCCATGTTTCCCGGATTGGCGATACCGTCTAAGGCCAACACCATAGTCGCTTTGTCGTCAATCACAGTCGATTTAGGTTGGCGTGCCACGGCCAAAATGCCCGGAGCCGTATCTTGGCCACTCATTTGTTCCATCTGCACCTTGGTAACCGTTTCGAGGCCATCGAAATGGGTCTCGTTGCTTTCAAGATAACGTTCGGTCGCATAAAGGCCAACGACATCGAAGCCCGAATCCATGAGTTCGGCGACCATCTTACGGCCTTCCACCACAAAGAGCTGTTGTTCCTTACGGTATTTCTGCTGCTTGAGCGACTGAATGAGTTTGATAGTGTTTTTCGTAATCATGCTGCAAAGGTAGGGAAAAAACAAAGGCCGTTTCTTGCGAAACAGCCTTTGGATTGCTATTGTTGCAGAACTTATTCAGCGACAACGGTGAAAGGAATTTCAACCAGGACTTCCTTGTGGAGTCTGACTTTGGCTTGGTATTCACCAAGTTCCTTGATGTTTTCTTCGCTGAGGGCGATTTGCTTGCGGTCGATTTCGAGGTTGCTGGCTTCCTTGATGGCGTTAGCAATCTGGATGTTGTTGACCGAACCGAAAATCTTGCCACTTTCAGAAGCCTTGGCACCGATGGTGAGCTTCAGGCCTTCGAGAGCCTTAGCCATTTCGATAGCTTCGTTCTTGATCTTTTCGGCTTTGTGAGCTTGTTGGCGAATTTCTTCAGCCAAGATCTTGCGGTTGCGTTCGGTAGCAACGATGGCGAGACCCTGAGGGACGAGGAAATTACGGGCATAGCCAGGCTTCACGTTGACGATATCGTTCTTATATCCTAAGTTATTGATGTCTTGTTTCAGAATGATTTCCATTTCTAATCCTCCTATTAATTATTTCAAACAGTCAGCTAAGTAAGGCATCAGGGCGAGGTGGCGGGCACGCTTGATAGCTTGGGCGACCTTGCGCTGGTATTTTGTTGAGGTACCGGTGATGCGGCGAGGCAGGATCTTGCCTTGTTCGTTCACGAACTTCATGAGGAAGTCAGCATCTTTGTAGTCGATGTACTTGATGCGGTTCTTCTTGAAGCGGCAGTATTTCTTTCTGGTGGTATCGACTGCGATAGGAGTCAAATATTTGATGTCATTGTTGTTGTTAACTTGTGCCATTTCTTTAGATTTTTACTTGTTCAACATTAAGCTTGTGCTTCAGCGGCTTTGTCGGCAGCCTTTTGGCGTCTCTTCTCGTTGTAGGCAATAGCGTGCTTGTCTAATTTGACGGTGAGGAAACGGAGGATGCGTTCGTCGCGCTTCAGTTCTGTTTCGAAATCGGCAATGACATTACCTTCGGCTTTGAACTCAAAAAGTTGATAAAAGCCTGTTGATTTTTTCTGGATTGGGTAGGCGAGTTTGCGCATGCCCCAGTTCTCTTGATGAATGAATTCAGCGCCGGCAGCGGTCAGCTGATCTTCAAACTTCTTTACCGCTTCCTTCATCTGGTCGTCAGATAAAACGGGAGTCACAATGAAAACGGTTTCGTACTGATTCATAATTACTTGATAGTTAATAATTTAATTTGTTATTATTTGTGCTTTATTAGCGGGTGCAAAAATACGACTTTTTTCTTAATACACAATAGTTTATGAGAAAAAATGTTTTCAATACAAGAATCCGAGCATCCACAAAGGCAGTTTCGCTCCAACACATAAATACAAAGTGTTGTACAAAGACAACAACTCTTAGTTATTTAAACTAGATTTCCACATCTGTTCCAACATGAATTCCGCAGCTTTTCCGTTGCCGAAGATTTCGGGGAAATCGGTTGGTGGCGTAGTCTTGAATTGCTTCCAGCTGTCGAGGATGCGTTGCTTGTCGGCATCGGCCAAAACCGCTGAGCCGGTCTTCACGATTTCAACCCATTCCGTTTCAGGGCGCAAGATGATGCAGGGCTTCTTGAAGAAATAGGATTCTTTCTGTACGCCGCCCGAGTCGGTCATGATGAGCATGGCGTTGCGTTCCAGTTCAATCATTTCGAGGAAAGAAACAGGCGGTATCAGCTTGATGCTTTCGGAGTTGAAAAGTTTCTCCTGATTCTCTGCGCTGAGATTGGTTTTCAGCAATTTAGCCGTTCTTGGATGCAGAGGCAAAACGACAACGGCTTCTTTTGAAACTTCAATGATTGATTCGAAAATGGCGGTCAGGCGATGGGGCTGGTCGGTGTTGCTGTCGCGATGTATAGTGGAAAGCACAAACGGCTTGCCGCTTAATCCTAAACGCTGGATGATGTCGGTCTTCTCGGCGGATAAAGTGGAGAAATACAGGCTGTTGTCGTACATGATGTCGCCGCAATGATACACTTTCGGATTGTCGATGGTGTAAGGACCAGCATTGTCCATCGGGAAGCCTTCGCGCTTCAGGTTCTCATAGCCAGCCAAAGTAGGCGAGAAAAGCAGCGTCGAACAGTGGTCACACACGATGCGGTTGATTTCTTCGGGCATGCTCTTGTTGTAGGAGCGCAATCCTGCCTCGATATGAACGATGGGAACATGTATCTTTGCAGCGGCCACGGCACCTGCAAGGGTCGAGTTGGTGTCGCCATAAAGCACGATATAGTCAGGTTTCTCGTCAACGAGGATTTTCTCGATGCCTTCGGTCATGCGGGCAGTCTGCACGCCATGCGAGGCCGAACCTACATGCAGGTTGTAGTCGGGATGCGGGATGTCCAACTCGTCGAAAAACACTTGCGACATGTTTTCGTCGTAGTGCTGACCTGTGTGGACGATGGTTTCCGTAATCCTGTCAGCAAAACTATTCTTGATGGCGCGGCTCAGTGCGGCGGCCTTGATGATTTGGGGACGTGCCCCTATGATGGTGACTATCTTCATAATTCTATGATTCTTCCTTTTTCAAGGTAACTGTAATATTGGCCTTCGCCGATGATGATATGGTCATGGACCTTGATGTCGAGCAAGGCTCCTGCAGCCACAAACTTTTTCGTCAGCATGTCGTCTTGCGAACTTGGGTTGGCACTTCCAGATGGGTGGTTATGACAAAGAATAATGCCGGTGGCATTTGCGGCAATAGCTTTCTTGAAGATGATTTTCGGGTCGGCAATCGTTTCGCTCATGCCTCCACTACTGATGTTCTCAATCTTAAGGACCCTATTGGAATTGTTAAGGAACATGACGAGGAAGTTCTCCTGCTGATGGTTAGGGATATGTGGCAAGAAACGTTCGTATGCATCAAACGAATTCTTGAGCCTATCAGAGATTTCGGCTTCGGCGCCACGGCGGCGCTTACCCAATTCGAGGGCAGCCATGATGCTGACGGCCTTGGCTTCGCCGATGCCATTGAAACGCATCAGTTCATCGAGGCTCAGGTTGGAAAGGTCGATGAGGTTGTTGCCGACGCTGTCGAGGATAAGCCGTGCCAACTCGACAGCCGACATCTTGCTGTTGCCCGAGCCAATGAGAATGGCGATAAGCTCGGCATTGCTGAGCGACGACTTGCCTTTGGCAATCATCTTCTCGCGTGGCCTGTCGTCAGCGGCCCACTCTTTTATGGATTTCTTGTCGGTGTCGTTCATTCGTCGTCGTGATGTTCAAGAGTGCAAAAATACAAAAAAGCCCCTTCCAACTCGTAGAAAGGGCTCCAACATTATGATGAAAAAACTCTTATTAAGCCAACTTTGCGGTATATTTCGTCAGTTTCGACTTCAGGTTAGCAGCCTTGTTCTTGTGGATGATACCACGCTTGGCGACCTTGTCGATGATCGAATAAATCTTTGGCAGTTGGGTTTCTGCTTCAGCCTTGTCGGTCAAAGTTCTGAACTTTCTGACTTCGTTACGCATGTTCTTTGCATAGTAACGGTTGTGCAAACGTCTTTTTTCTGTTTGACGAATTCTCTTGAGTGACGATTTGTGATTTGCCATATCTAATTTTTCTTTTTGTTATCCTCTTCAATCGGGCTGCAAAAATACAACTTTTATCAATACACCGACTTTATTTTTTTTCTTTTTTTTGGTATTTTATCTCTCTTTGCAAACTAAAACCATAAATATCAGATAATTACACCTATAAAAACCATCTTATCTTCGTTATCAACATTAATGATTTCGCCTAACCTTATATTAATATAGGTATTATGTTGCAAGTTTTCGCCTTTCACCTGAATGGGCAAGTAGTTCTCTCCATAGCCTCGGGCAACGCCTTTGGCATCGACACGCTCGATAAGCATGCGTTGCGTGCGGCCTTGCATCATCTGGAAATAGCGTAGCTTGTTCTCCAAAGAAATGGTGCGCATCACCTCGCTGCGTTGTGTCTTCACCACCTCCTGCACCTGGTCTGGCATGGTGGCGGCTTTCGTTCCTGTACGTACCGAGTATTTGAAAGTATGAATGTGACTGAAACCAATCTCGCGGGCAAAGTCGCAGCTTTCCTTGAAGGTTGCATCGGTCTCACCTGCAAAGCCGACGATGATGTCGGTCGTGATGTTGAAATCGGGACGGAACTGCTTGATACGCTGGCACATCTCGCGGAACTGGGCCGCCGTATAGAAACGGTGCATGCGTTTCAGTGTGTCTTCCGAACCGCTTTGCAGGCAGATGTGCATGTGCGGAGCGAGTTTCTCATGTTGGAACAGCTGCAAGAAACGGTCGCTGAACTGGTCGGGTTCTATTGACGAGACACGCACGCGGAAATCGCCTTCGATGTCGAGGATATTCTCCACAAGTTTCTCGAAATCAGTTCCTTCATAGTTATACCTGCCCATGTTAACTCCCGTGAGAACGATTTCCTTGAAGCCATGCTCTACCACATCGCGAATGTTTTGGTAGATATCCTTGGCAGGACGGCTAGTGCTGCGTCCTCTAACCATCGGTATGATGCAATAGGAGCAAAAATTGTTGCAGCCATCTTGCACCTTGATGAGGCTTCGGGTGTGGAAGGTGTCATAGGCGGGTTGATAGCTGAACAAGTCGCGATCGTAGCCTTCGGGGTCGGCACTGCCAAAGCGGAAATGGTCGTTGACGATGTCGAAGACCGCCGATTTGTGTTCATTGTCAATCACATAGTCGGCAACACCGGACTTGAGCAAGTCTTCCTTGTGGTTGTTCACCATGCAACCCGTGACGGCAATCAAGGCATCAGGATTATTGCGGCGTATCTGGCGGATGGCTTGGCGGCATTTCTGGTCGCTCTGGTTGGTGACCGTGCAAGTGTTGACCACAAAGACATCAGCTTCATTGCCGTCGCCGACAATTTCATAACCATTGGCCTTGAAACGCGACGCAAGGGCATCGGTCTCAAACAAGTTGACGCGGCAACCTAAGGTCTTGAATGCGACTCTCATACCAGCAATTCCCCTTCGATTGACAGCGGCGTGGCATCGGTGACTTTCACTTTGACAATCTGGCCGATAAGCGAGGTGTCTTCCGAGGCAAAACGAATGACAATCTTACCCTCGGTGTGACCTGCCAAATAGCCGTTCTTACGGTCGAAATTCTCAACCAGCATCTTCACCGTAGTACCGACGAGGCCTTGGTTATAGACCATCGAATGCTTCATCAGTTCGTCGGTGAGGATATGATAGCGCTGGCGTTTCGTTTCCTTGGTCACATCGTCGGGCCATTTCGAAGCCACGGCGCCTTCGCGGACACTGTATTGCGCAATGTAAGCCATGTTATACTTGAACTCTTCCATCGCCTTGCGCGTGTTCTCAAACTCTTCTTCCGTTTCGTGCGTGAAGCCCACGATGATGTCGGTGAAGATAGTAGCCGTTGGCAACAAGCGCCTGATTGTCTGGATGATGTGACGATAGCGTTCCAAATCGTGGTGACGGTTCATGCGTTGCAGCATGGCATCGTCGCCGCTTTGGATTGGGATATGTATCTGCTTGCCGAGACAGTCGTATTGCGAGATGACCTCGATGACCTCGTCGGTCATGTCGCGTGGATGTGGCGAGGTGAAATACACCCAAAACTCCTTGCCAGAGGCTTTGCCATACTCTCCCACCCTACGCAACAGCTCTGCGAAGTTGATTTCCTTGCCCTCTTTGTCGAGGCCATACGAGTTGACGTTTTGTCCCAGTAGCGTGATGCTCTTGTAGCCTTTTTCGACAAGGTCCTTCAGCTCGGAGATGATATCATCAGAAGAACGCGACACTTCACGGCCACGCGTGTAAGGCACAGCGCAATAGGTGCAGAACTTGTTGCATCCGTTTTGAATCGGGATGAAGGCCTCAAACGTGGATTGCTGCTGAGGGCAGATGGCCCAGAAACTGTCCATATTTGCCGAAGGATTGACGACATCGTGCTTGTGGAACAATGGTTCCAATGGTCTGACAACAGGTTGTGTTTCAATCTCTTCTCCATATTGCAGCGATGCCGGCGTGACAATGCCGTATTGGCGAATCATGTCAGGGAAGTTGGGCAATTCGTTCATCGGGAACACCAAATCGAAGAGTTTGAGGAAACGCAAGCGGTCGGCGGGCAAAATGCAGCCCGACACGAAGGTGATGACGTTTTGGCGGTTCTTCATGGCGTTCCACTTCTTGATGCGGCCATACACCTTGTCGATGCCCTTTTGGCGCACCGAGCAAGCGATGACACCGAGTATGGTGGCTTCTTCCTCATTGTCGGTTGGGACGAAGCCCATGTTTTGCAACACGGTGCGCACGCGGCCCGTATCGCTCTGATTCATCTGGCAGCCTAAAGGCAGGAGATAGTATTTCATTTGGATGTCTGTTTTGGGGTGCAAAAGTAGGAAATTATGTTGGATTGACGCTTTTTAAACAAGGTATAAAAAAATCGGGGTGACATTGCAGCCACCCCGATACGTTTATCTTGATTCAGTGAATAATCAATACTTCATCATCTCGATGAGGTCAACCATGCGGTTTGAGTAGCCCCATTCGTTATCGTACCACGACATGATTTTCACCATCTTGCCCATCACCATGGTGCTTTGTGCATCAAAGATGGAGCTGTGTGGATTGTGGATGACGTCGCAACTCACGATAGGATCTTCGGTGTATTCCAACACGCCTTTCATTGGGCCTTCGGCGGCTTCCTTCATGGCAGCGTTGATTTCTTCCTTGGTGGCTTCGGTCTTCAATGTGCAGACGAGGTCAACCAACGAACCGGTTGGCGTAGGAACGCGGACAGCGATGCCATCGAGTTTGCCATTCAGTTCAGGGATGACGATTCCGACAGCCTTGGCAGCACCGGTGGTGGTAGGAATCTGCGACATGGCGGCTGAACGGGCACGACGAAGGTCGCTGTGAGGACCATCGAGGATGACTTGGTCGTTGGTATAGCTGTGGATGGTGGTGATGTAACCTTGCTCGATGCCGAAACGGTCGTTCAGGACCTTGGCGACAGGAGCCAGGCAGTTGGTGGTGCACGAAGCGTTGCTCACGCATTCCACATCGTCAGTAAGGTCGTTGTTGTTGACACCGACAACGACGGTAGCATCGATGGCATCCTTCGAAGGAGCCGAAAGGATGACCTTCTTGGCACCAGCCTTCAGGTGGTCGCCATAGCCGCCCTTGCTGCTTTCCTTTGAGCGGAACACGCCCGTCGATTCAACCACTACGTCAGGAGTCTTGCTCCACTTGATGTCGAGAGGTGAACGTTCAGCGGTCACGCTGATGCGCACGCCATTGACGATGAGGGCGGTTTCGTCATATTCGACAGTGCCAGGGAACTTGCCTTGGGTTGAGTCGTATTTCAAAAGGTGAGCCAACACTTTGGTGCTGGTCAAATCGTTGATGCCGACGACTTCCAGATTTGGACGTTCGCAGCAAATACGGAAAACGTTACGGCCAATACGGCCAAATCCGTTGATACCTACTTTAATCTTTTCCATTTGTATTCAGTTTTAGTTTGATATTGATTCTTTTTAAATGAATTATGGTGCAAAAGTACTATTTTTCTCTTTTTCGCTTTATCAAAATGAATAATTTTGCGCATCAAAATCATTTTGCCATGGAAAGCACCTTCAAATCGCAGGCATTGGAAGCCAATTTAGCCCAGACACGCTATAAAGACATCTTCATTCCCACTGAACACCAACAGTTTATCGACCTTTCGGTCAAATACTTCGGCATCAACAAACGGGCAAAAGAATGCATCACCGAATACCATCATCCCCTGTCGAACCACACCTTCGTGACCGAAGAATTGCGCAAGATGCTGCTCGACGATTTCTGGTTCTACACGCGCGACGACATTCCCGAAACCGCCCTTTCGCTCCCTTTGGAAATGATGCACAGCCTGCTGAAACCTGAAATAAGCCTTAAACTACGTCTCAGCATCGTCGTCACACTCATGGAGTTTGTCGATATGGTCATGGCGAAATCGCCTAAACACCGACATCTGATTACATTGGTTTTCAATATCTTGAACGATTCCTTTGAAGCCAATAAAGATTGCATGATTTTGGCATCGAAACACGCGGCCCGCTATTTAGGTCGCGCTGCTGCCGACGGACAATTTTGCCAATCGGCCAGCGATTTGCTGCATCACATCCTGCACGAGAACTACAGCTTCTGGCAAAGCACCTCGCAAGTGGAGGACTGGATTGAGAGCAAGAGCGACATCCTCTCCGAAACCGAAATCAGCGACGTGCAACAAGAAATTGGAAAGCCTTATTTCGACGGGCTCAACGCACAACTCGACGCTGCTTCTTCATGGGAAATGCTCAGCGATTTGCCTAATTACGAGCAAATTGCAAAACAATTCATGGAGTCGGACAAAGCTTTTCCACATTTCATAACGAAGTTCCATTTCGTATTTTTCCTGTTGCATCTGCCTGGCATGGAGAACCAACGCGAGCGCCTCATTTGGAACATGGACCGCATGTTGCGCGAAGCGGTAGATGAACTGGAACAAAATGAACTGATACCATTTATCGACACGATTTTCGAGCTTGCGGAAGAACTGCGCCACGATTACATGTCGGCAGTGCTCGATTTCCAACTCACCTTGGGCAAGAAAATCATCGATGTCGATCAAACCGAACTGAAGGAAATCGTCAACTATTTCGAGAAGAAACTCATCGCCTTCGGATTCGTCACCCCTGGCAAGGTGTTTGTGGGCGAAGACTGGCAACTCTCTGTAGATGAGAACCATATCAAGAACATCCGCGTTTGGCTTGAGCTCATTGAGCACTCGAAACACCCGATGGAGAAGCTGCTTTCATCGCTGATTGTCAACCTCAAGTTGGGCGGCATCTTCCTGAGCGATACCGACCTTTTCCAGCGCGAAATCACCAAGATTCTCAACTCCAACATCACACCTTATTATAAGAAGGTAAAGCAACTCACGCGCATCTTTCCCGTCTATTTCAACGAGATAGGTGCCGAAGGCGAGATTCGCAACGTCACCACCAACATGGACGAAATCAGCGGACGGCAAGACAAGCTGGTGCATTTCCTTCGCAAGCAAGTTCACACCGAGAGCAACAATACGCTCATCGGGCTGACCCTCAATGTGTTCAAGTTCTGGAGCGATGGTATCGTGGATAATTTGCGTCCCATCTTGCCCAACAATGTTTTTGACAGCATCGACACGAGCAGCGAATGGTTCACCTACATTCACGCCATCACCGTGAAAATGAGCGAGATTAGCTGCCTCGACCCCGAAGACCTGCTCATGCTGTCGCGCGACGACTTCGACAAACTCATCGTGCGTTCAGAAGAGAAACTCGAAATCGACACCACGATTGCCGAACGCGAACGCGCCCGACTGATGGACATCAAAGACCTTTATGCCTCGCTTCGCGAAAAATACAGTTTCGAGTCGGTCAACATCTTCAACTCGCTTCGCAGCTATTCCTTCATTCCCGACCAAGACGTCGATGAATTCGAAAAAGCCTATAAGTCAAAGGATTTCGGTAAGTCGCTGACCTTGATTTACGCTTTCATGGACAAGCTGAAAACCATCATCTTCAACCCCGAGACGAGCGAAGGCTGGGAAAACATCTACCACAAACGCCACATCGCCATCGGCATTCCGTCGATGTATGGCACCTATCGCGAGAACAAGTTCGAAGCCATGGGCTTGACCTTCCGCCTCGAACGCGTCGCCACCCAACTGATGGAGAAAGTGGTGCAGAGCATCAACCTCGAATACATCTCCGAGCGCACCCTGAACCAGATATACACCATCTTGGAATATTTCCGCAACGGTCTCGAACTCGACGGCATCACCAACCAGAGTCTCAACTCGAAGCTCGCCATGCTGCGCTACAGCCTCACTTCGCGGAGTTTCTCTTTCGCGCAGTATATCAACATCTTCCAGTTCATCGCCGAGGACGTGCGCCGCATCATCATCAAGTATTTCCTCAAGTCGTATGAATACCCGCTGAAGGTTGTCATCCCACAACTCTTCGACCCCGAAGGGCAACTCAACGAGCGCGAATTGGCCTCACTCATTACCCGCAAATCGGAAGAGTTTCACCGCGACTTGCTTTCCGACGCTTTCCTGATGCAGCCACTCGACAACTTCATCGCCCGCATCCTCAAGTCGTTACGCACGATGGAAAACACGCTCAACCCGAAGCTCATCAGCGACATCATGACCTACAACTCCGAGATGCTCATCAGTCCGTTTTGGGAACGCACGCCGAAGATGGACAACCAAGTGTTCATCGGCAACAAGGCCAACAACCTTAAGAACCTCTACCTCCACGGGATGCCCGTACCACCCGGCTTCGTCATCACCACGGAGACCTTCCGCCGCAACGAAACCATCAACACCATACCAGAGCTTCGGACTGAAATTCACGGCATGATTCGCCAATATATCAACGAGTTGGAAAACATCACAGGGCGCAAGTTCGATGATGCAGATGCGCCATTGCTCATCTCGGTACGCTCAGGAACGGCCATCTCGATGCCAGGTGCCATGGATACTTTCCTCAATGTCGGCCTCAACGACGAACTCGTCGAAGCCATCGCCACCGACCCCGCCAAAGCATGGACGGTGTGGGACAGCTACCGCCGGTTGCTGCAAAGCTGGGGCATGGCCAAAGGCATTGAGCGCGACGTGTTCGACGACGAAATTAACACCTTCAAGCAAAACACCAACATCACGCAGAAAGCCGATTTCAGCGTGAGCCAAATGCGCGAACTGGCCTATGCCTACAAGCAAATACTTGAAAGACACGACGTTGTTTTCGAACAAGACCTTTTCAAACAGCTCATCGCCTGCATCAACATGGTGTTCGACTCATGGAACTCCGACCGTGCATTGGCCTACCGCCGTCACCTCGGCATCTCCGAAAACTGGGGCACTGCCGTCATCGTGCAACAGATGATTTTCGGCAACCGCTGCGAGACCTCTGGCACCGGCGTGGTGTTCACCCAAAACCCACACCGCGAGCGTCCTGGCGTTCACCTTTATGGCGACTTCACCCTACGCAGCCAAGGCGAAGACATCGTCGGTGGATTGGTGAAGCCTTTGCCGATAGGCGAAACCCAACGCAAGGCCGCCAACCTCGAAGGTCCGTCGATGCAAACCGCCCTACCTGAAATCTACAAGAAGATTTACAGCATCGCCAAGGAACTCACTGAAAATTTGGGATATAGCCCGCAAGAAATGGAATTTACTTTTGAGAGCGACAATCCCGACGACTTCCGCATCTTGCAGATTCGTGACCAAGACCTAAAGCTGGAAGACGAGATGAATGCCTTTGTGCAATCGCCCGAAGAGATGAACCAAATTGGTAGAGGCATGGGCATCGGTGGCGGTGCCTTGAATGGATTGGCAGCTTTCAATCCACAGCAAATCAACGAATTGAGAAAGACACACAGCGACAGCAACATCATTTTGGTGCGTCCCGACACCGTTCCCGACGACATCAGCATGATTTTCGACTGCGACGGACTGCTCACAGCCCGCGGCGGTGCCACTTCACACGCTGCAGTCACGGCAGTGCGCTTGGGCAAAGTCAGCGTGGTGAGTTGCGACGGATTGGAAGTGGATGTCAGCGACGAATTTGGCAGCCTCAACGGGCACCCGCTACAGATGGGCGACGAAATCGCCATCGACGGCAACCTCGGCCTCGTCTATCTCGGCCAATACGCCACCGAGAAAATGAAAGTCGGAAAGGGATACAATTATTGATGCAAATCAGCACCCCGAAGGTGCTGTCTATCGCATTCCAAGACCCTCGCCGTACTCCAATCGTTATTTGTAACAACCTGACACACAGCTCGTCCAATTCCTTGGATTGGATGAGCATTGAGCGAAGAATGAGCAAGCATTGGACGAAGTAGGGAGCGGGTATAGGGCGGGTATGGTTTTGGGGAGCTTTAGGGCCTAAGTGGGCCAGTTGCTGCTGGCAGTGGCTCACGGCACTGCAATATCTCTGCCGCCCTTACAGGGCTTCGCAAAGTCCCGTAGGGACGACAGAGATTTAGCAGGCGGTGGAGCACAGCGGAACCCCTGCCACTACCGGCAAGCGGACTGCCGCTTCGCGTCATCGCGAACGAAATGAAGCGAACCAGGAAAACAGCTTCTGACAAACTGAAACTTTGCAATTCTTTGATTACTTGCCGTCTAGATTGTTTCGTCGTGCCTCCTCGCAATGACGTTCCACGTCTTGTCAATTTTCCACTTTTAGCTATTGTCGCAAACTTTCCGCCTAGATTGCTTCGTGCCTCGCAATGACTGTTAGTCTAGATTGCTTCGTCGTGCCTCCTCGCAATGACGTTCCACGTCTTGTCGATTTTCCACTTTTAGCTATTGTCGCAAACTTTCCGCCTAGATTGCTTCGTGCCTCGCAATGACTGTTAGTCTAGATTGCTTCGTCGTGCCTCCTCGCAAATCGAAGATTCGACGATACGAAGTGAGTCAATGACCCGAGGCGTGTGTGGGGGCGAAGCCCAGGCTGATGAGCGCTAGCGAAGAAGCCTGAAAGATTGGTTAGCGATAAGCCATCCCAACTTTTTCTGCGTCCATATTTGTTTTAGATTTGTGAAAGATTAGTTTCCCCAAAATAGATTGGTTGGCGATAAGCCGCCCCGACTTTCCTGCATCCCTATTTGTTTTAGATTTGTGAAAGATTAGTTTCCCCAAAATAGATTGGTTAGCGATAAGCCATCCCAACTTTTTCTGCGCCCATATTTGTTTTAGATTTGTGAAAGATTAGTTTCCCAAAAATAGATTGGTTGGCGATAAGCCGCCCCGACTCTCCTGCATCCCTATTTGTTTTAGATTTGTGGAAAATTTGTTTCCGAAAAAAAGCATTTGGTTCAAACCTACTCGAAATACTTGCTCACCTTTTTCACAATCATTTCTGGCGTGATGCCTCTCATGCAGGCATAGTCGCCACGAAGACAAGGCTTGTTGCCATACACCGAACATGGGCGGCAAGGCATGTCAAGTTGCACACAATCAGTGTCTTTTTGGTGCCAACCCAAGAAACCAGCGTAAGGATGTGTGCCGCCCCAAACAGAGACCACAGGCGTACCGACCAACGATGCCAAATGCATATTGGCCGAGTCCATGGTGAGCATGACATCCAGTTGCTGCATCATGGCAATCTCGCCTGCCAAGTCGAACTCGCTGTGGGCGATATAAGTGTTTTCGTGCCTATAACACATGTCGGAAAGCACTTGTTTCTCTTCGAATCCACCGCCGAAAAGAAGCACATTCACTTTCTTCGACAACATTTCAACCACCTCTTCCATCATCTCAAGAGGATAAGCTTTGGCTTCGTGCTTGGCGAAAGGCGCAATGCCCACCCAATGCTCGCCTGGCTTATGGGGAACCTCTTCGAAACGGCGAAAATCAAGGCCTTTGAAATCAACTTTCACGGGAAATCCCAATCTTTCCAGCACCTTGGCATAACGCTCAAACGAAGTGGCTTGTTGGGTCAGAATCTTGTTTTTCTGTCGGGTAAGTCTTTTCTTGCCTTTGCGGCCTTTATCGATATGCGCAACTTTCTTTCCTGCCAAGGCAAAGCGGAAACGCAGCCATTGCGAGCGCAAGACATCGTGAAAATCAGCAATGTAATCGAAATCCTTATACTGTATTTCGCGCAAAAGGCGATTCAATCCGCCGATGCCTTTGTGCCGACCATTCAAATCGGCAGCAATGAAATGCACATTGTCGGGAAGCAAGACAAACATCGGCTCGCACATCTCGCGACTGAGCACTGTGATGTCCAAATCGGGATATTGCACAGCCAAATCGTGGACAACGGGCACAGTCATGGCCACATCGCCCAAAGCCGAGAACCTTATGACGAGTAACTTCTTCAAGACTTCTGTCCGTAAAGCACGGGGTTAAGGTTAGGGTCGTTATACATCTTCATCTGCTTATACACCTTCATCACCTTGCGGCCCGCCTCATAGTCGGCAAGCAGCTGGTCGATGGCAGCGGTGAGGTCGGCATCCTGTTCGGTCAGCACGTTGAGTTTTGCCTGACATTGTGCCCTATGCTCAGCACTGACATCCGTGCGGTCAACCTCGACTTGCATGTGATAAATCTTGAGTTGCAGGATAGAGAGCCTATCCACCGCCCACGCAGGGCTTTCGGTGTTGATGGCCGCATCGTCGTCGTGATTCAAATTGTGATATTTGTCCCAGAAATAGCTGTCGATGCGTTCCACAAGGTCGGTGCGGTCTTGGTTGGAGCGGTCGATGCGGCGTTTGAGGGCCAAGGCTTCCACGGGATTGATGTTAGGGTCGCGGATGATGTCTTCCAGATGCCACTGCACGGTGTCGATCCAGTTCTTGAGATAAAGGCACGCCTCGATGCTCTGGGCCGGATAGGGATTGCAGATGGGCGTATCTACATTGTCGGTCTTGTGGTAATCGGCAATGGCCTCGTTGAAGATATGGTTGGCTAATTCGGTGAAAGTCATGTTAGTGGTGATGGGTGAATGATGATGGGTTATGGGTGAAAAAAAAGAATCGGACACTTCGACTCCGCTCAGTGCCCGATTCGTAAGGTTTATCAATGCAGTTTGGCCAAGGCGGCCTTAATACGCTTGACGGCTTCGATGAGCTTGTCTTCGGAAGTGGCATACGACAGACGGATGCAGTCGTCGTTACCGAAGGCCTTACCTGCCACGCAAGCCACATGGGCATTGTAGAGCAGATACATGCAGAGGTCGTCGCTGCCGGTGATGGTGGTCTCGCCATCGGTCTTTCCGTAGTACGACTTCACTTCTGGGAACACATAGAAGGCACCCGAAGGCATGTTGCACTTCACGCCAGGAATTTCGTTCAGCATGTCGTGGAGCATGTCGCGACGGCTACGGAAGGCTTTCAGCATGGCTTGGATTTCAGGCGAATTTTCAGGACTGAGTTCCATGGCTTTCAGGGCAGCGGCTTGTGCGATGGTGCAGATGCCCGAAGTGTATTGGCCTTGAATCTTGTTGGTAGCCTTCACAATAGCTTGTGGAGCAGCGATGTAGCCGATACGCCAGCCTGTCATGGCATAGCCTTTGGCGACGCCGTTGACGAGCACGAGGCGGTCTTTCAGGAATTCGAACTGACCCATGCTTTCGTGCTTGTGTTCGTATTGGATGTATTCGTAAATCTCGTCGGAGATGACGATGATGTTAGGATACTTGCGCAGCACCTCGGCGATAGCGGTGAGGTCGGCCTTGGTGAACACCGAGCCCGAAGGGTTGCAAGGCGTGTTGATGATGAAAGCCTTGGTCTTAGGAGTGATAGCGGCTTCGAGTTGTTCGGCCGTAATCTTGAAGTCGTGTTCGATGTCGGTCTTGATGATGACAGGCACGCCGCCGCCGAGCTTCACCATTTCGGGATATGACACCCAGAACGGAGCGGGGATGATGACCTCGTCGCCTTCGTTAAGGATGGCCAAGAAGGTGTTGGTGATGGCTTGCTTGGCGCCGTTGCTGATGATGATATCGGTGTCTTTATAATCCAATCCGTTGTCTCTCTTGAGTTTGGCAGCCACGGCCTTGCGCAGTGCAGGAGTGCCAGGAACGGGTGGATAGTGAGTGTCGTTGTTGTTGATGGCGTCGATGCCGGCTTGCTTGGCGGCTTCAGGGGTGTTGAAGTCGGGTTCGCCAATGCTGAGGCTGATGACGTCGATACCTTGGGCCTTGAGTTCGCGGCTCTTGTTGGTCATGGCCAAAGTTGCTGATTCAGCCATGTTGAGTACTCTGTTCGATAAAATGATTTCGCTCATGATGTGATATTGTTGATTTGTGTATTGTTGATTTTGTTTGATTTACGATTGGAATGGAGGGACAAGGGGACTTAGAGACATTTAGACTTTGTGACTTGGGGACTTTGTGACTTAGGGACTTTGTGGGATGCTGAGCGGAGCCGAAGCATTGATTTGGGGACTATGGGACTTAGGGACTTTGTGACTATGGGACTTGGGGACAGGGGGACTTTGTGGGATGCTGAGCGGAGCCGAAGCATTGATTTGGGGACTATGGGACTTAGGGACTTTGTGACTATGGGACTTGGGGACAGGGGGACTTTGTGGGATGCTGAGCGGAGCCGAAGCATTGATTTGGGGACTATGGGACTTGGGGACATTTTGACTATGGGACTTTGTGACTTAGGGACTTTGTGGGATGCTGAGCGGAGCCGAAGCATTGATTTG
>CALBNP010000153.1 GCA_937896505.1 uncultured Bacteroidales bacterium
TTTCTTCTTACTTTCGTCGTTCGACGGATTGAACAGCTTTTCGTGGCACAGGCCAAGTATGGTGTTCAAATCCTTCTCGAAGCCTTCAATTCGCACTGAGAAATTTGCATCCGAACTATAACAGTAGATGTTGGCACCCAGTTTCTGAAGTTCGAGACGGAAATTTTCGAAGCTCTTATCCTTCGTGCCTTGCATTTCGAGATAATCGATGGCACGTCCCAAATCGGGGTCAATAAGATTGCCATAATTGTAATAGATATTCATGTTGAAAATATCGTTGCGCGTATTGATGGCCGAATAAAGTTTGAAATTATCGTTCACATCGCTGATTTTCACATCCTCACCAAATTTGATGACTTGAGGCGTAACTTCAGGCATCTGCTGCGCTTCGATGGCTTTGGCAAATTCCGATTTCTCATTAGTGTTCTTAGCCTCAATCGGTTTCCAGTCAGGCTTTTCAACCTTGTCCTTTTCGGGGAAACCCATCTTTGAGCGATAGGCTATGTAATTGTCGCCGAAATACTTATTGGCAATCGCAACGACTTCATCCTTCGTGATGGTCTTCATTCTTTCGGTCTCGTCAAGATAATCCTGATAAGTCTGCCCTGACATTTCCAAACTCATGAACAGGCTGGCGAGACTTTCCAGCGATTCCGTATCAAAGATTCTTTCCTTCACCATGTTGGTCTTGATAGCTTCAAACAAATCATCGCTAAATTCACCTTTTTTCAGTTTGTCAAGACAGTCAAAAATCATGCTCTCCGCGTCTTCGTGTTTCTGACCCAAGATTTTCGGTATGTAAAGGATGACATTTCTGCCACAATCTTCCAACGACAGGGGCATCAGCATTGCTGCCATGATGTCGCCATTCAGCATCAGTTTGTCCATCAGACCCGTTTCGCCATTGCTGAAAATACTGCAAGCCACCGACAACGGCAACAGGTCTGGGTCACTAGCCTTCACGCCGGGAAAAATCAACGTGCCGACTTTAATAGGGGTCTGGCGAACTTCCTTTACGATTTTTCCTTCAAATTTCGGCATGTTGTATTCTGGCTGAGCAGGAATCTCGCCTTTGCGCCATGTACCGAATTTTGCGGCCACCATCGGCTCGGTTTCTTCAATGTTGAAATCGCCGACCAGAATCAAGGTCATGTTGTTGGCTACATAATAGGTATTGTAAAACTCACGCATCTTCGATGGTTGCGGGTTCTTCAGATGTTCGGTGTAGCCGATAACCGGACGACCGTAAGGGTGCTCACCGAAAGCCTCGCGGAAAAGTCCTTCCTGAAAAGCGTTGACAGGGCCGTCGCCATACATGTTCTTTTCCTCATAAACGGTCTCCAATTCCGACTGGAAAAGGCGGAAAATCGGGTTGCGGAAACGCTCCACATACACATCCATCCACTTCGAAAGCTGGTTCGATGGGAAGGAATTGAAATACATGGTCTGGTCGTAAGACGTACCTGCATTCAAGCCTTGACCACCCATTTGGGTGAGGATGACATCCGTCTCATTCGGAATGGCATAATCCGTCGAAGCAATCGACAACTCGTTGATTTTACGCTGGATGGCCTTGCGCGCTTCAGGATCGCTGGTTTCGTGCAACTTGTCGTACATCAGCGAAATGCTATCCAGATAAACCTTTTCGGCTTCCCAATTAGTAGTGCCAATCTTGTCCGTTCCCTTGAACATGATGTGTTCAAAATAATGCGCCATGCCCGTTGCATCGGCAGGGTCGTTTTTGCTGCCCGCATGGACATATACACTGCCATAGATTTCAGGTGTTGCATGGTCTTCGCACATCACCACTTTCAGACCATTATCCAAATGAATGATCTTGGTTTTCAAGTCTTCCTGCTGAGCAAAAGAGAGACCCGCCACCAGCAGAAATGCAAATAATAAGGTAACTTTTTTCATTGTGTATAATATTAAGTTGATTATCAAACGGACAAAGGTAGTGATTATTGTCAAGGCATTGAGCCTCAAACAAAAAAAATCACCGCATGAATTTTCCTGCGGTGATTTTTTAGAAGTTTTCAGTTTTTACTGATAACGTTCAGGAACATATTTTCTGCCGTTCTTATAGTTGTCAAGGCCTTTCTTCAGGAAGGTTAGGAATGCGGCCTTGTCCTTACTGTAAGAACGAGGAATCATCAGCATGTCGCCATCGTTGTCGAGCAGCACATAGTAAGGCTGTGCGTTGGCACCGAAACGGGTTTCCTGGAAGTCGATGTTCTTCGAGCCGATGGTCTTCTTCACCTTGCCGTTCTTTTCGGAAACGG
>CALBNP010000154.1 GCA_937896505.1 uncultured Bacteroidales bacterium
CGCCGCGACCATCCTTTATGGCCTTGTTCTCTTCGCGCGTGTTGCGCTGGCGGGGTACTTCCACGAAACTGCCGTCTATTATCACGCCCTGATTCATTATCAGATTCTTCTCCCGCAGGAACTTGTCAAAATCTGCAAAGAGTTTGTCATAGAGATTCTTTTCCGTCAGCTGCTCTTTGAATGTCCAAATGGTTCTGGCATCGGGCACCTTGTCGCCGCTTGCCAATCCGAGGAAGTCCCTGAAACTTGTGCGGTCAACGATCTGATATTCGGTCTGCTCATCGCTCAAATTGTACATCCGTTGAAGCACGAGTATCTTGAACATCAGCACATAGTCGTAGGGCTTTGCTCCAGCGTTCGTCAGACGCTCCCGATACAAGCCCATCTCCAACGTCTCACGAAACATCTCGAAATCAATCGTTTCAGAAAGTCTTTCCAGCGGATTTCCCAATGCGTTCAACATTGAAGTTCTTTCTTCTGAATCAAATAAACCTTGGTTGCCAAGCTTTCTGTATGCCCTTTTGTATGTATCCATTTTCTCCTCGAATTTGCGGCAAATGTACAAATATTTATTTGATTATCAATGTGTTTTATTTAGAATTACCCTTATTTCAACATCTCTTGTTTCCCAGTATTTTTGGTGACTATATACATGTTGACCTAAGTGGCAGGATATGATTTGAATGGTAAATATCATGCTGGCAAAAATTGTCATGTGTCCTATAGGTAATGATCTCTTCACAATCCTTCCCGAAACGTTTATATTACCATCGGGTATGCCCGAACGGAGGCACGCATTCCCCTTATATTAGAAGGGCTGGCTGAAAGCCAGGGTAGTGACATAAACATCACGGCGCAGCCGTACCTTGTTTAAAATCAACATACAAGGATGCTCCACAAACTTTCATACCACTACCCCGCCCTACGGGCACCCCTTCTGCGAAAAGGGGAATTTATGGTGGCGCAAAATTTGCTTTTGCACTAAATGTGTGTGGGGGATGACAAGGTGATTATGTTAGATCTTTTTTACTGCCAACAGGTATCAATCTTCCTTCTTATTTCAAGAGTTCGGGTCAACAGATATATAGCTCCCTTATTTTTATAAGTGCAAATAAGGTAAATCGTTTCCTGATTTTTTATATCTTTGCATTCGTTTTCAAAAATTATGAGTTGGACCATTGTAAAAATCATCATTTCCATTGCCGTAATCATATTATGGATATACGTGGAATATAAATCACAGGTGCGCATTTTGAAAAAGCAGGAGCGCCGCATTAACGATGCAAATACCTGGATTTCGAGTTGTTGCGCAGTTTTTTTAGTCTTTTTGGGTTTAAAACCCTTTTACCACTGGTTGAAAACGTACCTTCCGGGTGAAGGCCTTCGCGCATTGATCTGTTTGATCATATTTTGCGTGGTTATATTTGCAATCCTACTGATTGCCAGAGCACTTGCAAAGCACGAGCTTCAAAAGGAGGCGGCAAACGAAGTTTAAGTAACGATAAATGATAGTGACAACAATGAACTATGCAACCATCATATTGGCCAACGGAGCATTTCCCGAAAGTGACACGGCGCTGGAGATGCTGCGCCACGCCGAGCATCTTATCTGCTGTGATGGCGCCATCGACAAACTGACCGCACACGGCCTGACACCCACCGTGCTGGTCGGTGACTGCGATTCGATGAGGCCGGAGGACTTGGAACGCTGGCACGACATTCTCGCCCCGGACAGAAGCGAAGAATACAACGACCTGCAGAAGGCGCTCAAATACTGCATCGCACACCATCTCGACCACATCGCGCTGCTCGGTTGCGAGGGCCTACGCGACGACCACTTCATCGCCAACATCAGCATCATGGCCACCTACAGCGAGCATCTCGACCTCGTGATGATAACCGACCACGGAACTTTCAATGTTATCCGAAAGAGCACCACCCTACCCGCCATTCCGGGTCAGCAGGTCTCCGTGTTCACCAAAAACGAAAACTTGCCGCTCACTTTCCACGGACTGAAATATCCCGTTCACAAGCGTTGCTTCAAGCATCTATGGGAAGGCAGCCTCAACGAGGCAACAGAAAACGCCTTCACCATAGAACTGCATGGCGAAGGCGTCGTTATCGTATATCGTGCGCGCTAACGCGCCCTGTTTTCATCTATTTATTAAAATCTGTCGAGCACTGTTTTCACCAGTGCTTCCATTTTGTCGTGATAGTCATCTAAGAACTTACCAGTCACGCGGTTGGCAATAATCAAGCAGACCGTGAGCGGATGATGTCCGAGCATGTTGCCCAAGCCATAGATGGCAGAGCATTCCATCTCCATATTGGTAATGGAACGGTCGTTATAATGAAACGTCTCGATTTTGCGGTTCAGTTCCGGGAAGGCCAACTGGGCGCGCACCTGGCGGCCTTGCGGGCCGAAGAAGCCCGGCGCGCTGACGGTAATGCCCTGATACATATCGAAGGCAATGCGCTGCAGCAGTTCGGGCGATGCCGGCGTGCAATACGGATGCGGCAGGCGGTCGTTCCATCCCGTTTGCTGGATAAAGGCATTCACCATAGCCTCATCGTTCCAATCGCCGTGGTCATAGAACTGCAGAACACCGTCAATGCCAAAGCCCCACGCAGAAGCCACGAAGGCACCGCATTCGATATCGGGCTGCAACGCGCCGGAGGTACCGATACGCACCATATTCAAGGCGCGATGTTCAGGCTTCACCTCCATAGCCTGCAAATCCACGTTGGCAACCGCATCCAATTCGTTAAGGACGATATCGATGTTGTCGGTGCCCATTCCGGTGGAAATGGCAGAAATGCGTTTGCCCTTGTAAATTCCCGTATGAGTTATCAGCTCGCGGTTCTGTTTTTTCACCTCAATCGTATCAAAATGATTGGATATCATCGGAACGCGGCCGGGGTCGCCAACCAATATTACATTGTCAGCCAATTCGTCAGCGTGCAAATTTAAGTGATAGATGGCGCCGTCATTCTGGCGCGGCAGTTCGGATGCAGGTATTTTCATAATCGTTTATTTTTAGCGTGCAAATTTACATTTTTTTCAAGACCATAAATCTGGCTTCTTAATTTCTTATTTCTTCTTGTTATTAATAATTTATTATTTTTATCTTGAATTATTCCAACAGAAGCATAGGAAATTTTCTT
>CALBNP010000155.1 GCA_937896505.1 uncultured Bacteroidales bacterium
ATCATCACATTGATTTGCCTCATCACTTTGGCATCGTGCCATAAAAGCGGCATGAACCTGTTCCGCGGCGAATATTCCATCAAGACCTCGGGCAACGTCACCTTGAACCAAATCATGCACGAAGGCGACACCGCGCAACCCGTCAATTTTGAAGTGGCATTGCCTAACGATGTCGGCCAAATGGAAATCACCACCTTGGACAGAAATGCCGACAGCGTGATGGTCGTCATGAACATCATGGGTGGCGAAGTCATTGTAGCTCACGCATCTTGCGACGGCGACAAAATCATTTTCAAGGATTTCAAACGCAACACCTTGATGTTTTCGGTAGGCGATGAAATCAACATCAACAGCGAAGTCAAAGTCAGCGCTTCGGGCAAAATGTTCGAAGACAACACCATCGTCATCAACATGAAATATAATGGCGAGGCCACCATTGATGAAAGAGATTACAAGATTCACGGCGACGACATCAGGATGGTCGCCAACCGAAACTAATTCCATAAAGACATGAGAACCAAACATTTGTCATTCATCATCATTGCGCTGATGTTCACGGCTTGCCAGGAAGTCGCAAAAGACAAGCCCAGAGCCGAGCGCATCATTCCCGTCGGCACCATGAGCATCGACTCGGTCAGCGGCATCGTCAGCCATACCTATGTTGGCACCTTGGAAGAAGGCCAGTCCATCGACTTGAGTTTCAAGTACGGCGGCACGCTGGAAAGTCTTGCCGTGAAAGAAGGCACACAAGTCAAGAAAGGTCAGATGATTGCGCGGGTTTCATCGCCATCGTTGGAAAACACCTTACGTTCATCGCAAGCCACACTCGAACAAGCCAAAGACGCTTACGACCGACTGAAAAAAGTGTACGACAACGGCAGTCTGCCCGAAATAAAATGGAAGGAAATGGTCGCCAACCTCGAGAAAGCGCAAGCCGCCTACGACCTCGCTCTTTCGATGACCAACGAGAACAACCTTTACGCACCTTTCGGAGGCACCGTCACGGATTTAAATGTCGAAATCGGGCAAAACATCACACCTTTGATTCCCATTGCACGGCTCATCAACACCGATGGCCTTGCTGTCAGGATTGCCGTTCCCGAAAACGAAATTGCAAACATCCATCTTGGTGATTTGGCCACCATCACCATTCCCGCATTGGGCGACACGGTCATTGAAGGAAGCGTCACCGAAAAGAGCATGACGGCATCGCTTATGGCGCACAGTTATCCCGCCAAAGTCAGCCTTGCGAACTGCATCAAGGGCCTCGCGCCCGGCATGATTGGGAAAGTCGCCATGAAAGCCGACATCAGCAACGGAATCGTGATTCCGGCCAATGCCGTACTCATCAACAACGAAGGCAAGTTCGTCTGGATTGTGAATGATGGCTGCGCGACACGCCGCCAGATTACCATTACCGGCTATTCGGGCAAGGGCGTCGTGGTGGGCAGCGGCCTCGGCATCGGCGACCATGTCATCACCGAAGGCTATCAGAAAATCAGCGAAGGAATGAAAGTCTCCGAATATGAAAAAGATTAAGGACAAAGGACTTATCGCCAGTTGCATCCGCCACCAGCGCATCGTTCTGCTGGTTATACTTGCCATCGTTGCCTTTGGCGTGTATTCCCTCATCGACATGAAAAAGGATGAGTTTCCGGCTTTCACCATCAGGCAAGGCATTGTGGCGGGCATTTATCCGGGTGCCAATTCCGAAGAGGTTGAAGAACAACTGACCAAGCCGCTCGAACAGATACTTTATGCCATGCCCGAAGTGGATAGAAAAGGCACCTATTCCGTTTCAAAAGACGGACTTTGCTACGTTTACGTCAGCCTTGACCTTTCGGTGAAAGACAAAGATGCTACATGGTCGAAAATCAGGCATAAACTTAACGAATCCAAGGCATTAAGTTTTCCTGTTGGCGTTTTGGCCTTGGCCGTCATTGATGATTTCGGCGACACCTCTTCCCTGCTCATCGCAATGGAATCAGCCGACAAGACCTACCGCGAAATGCACGGCTACACCGAAGACCTGACCCGCCGCCTGCGCGACATTCCTGAAATGGGCAATGTGAGGGTGATGGGCGAGCAGACCGAAGAAATCGCCGTCACCATCGACAAGGAAAAGCTTTCGTTCTACGGCATCAGTCCAAAAACGCTGATGCTGCAATACGCCACGCAAGGTCTGCAAACCACGACAGGTTCCTTCAAGACCGATGATTTCGACTTCGACCTTCACATTCAGAACCCCATTGTTTCCGAACAAGAACTCGAAGACCAAATCATTTACTCCGACCCGGCAGGCAACACCATCCGCCTACGCGACGTGGCCACCGTTGAACGCCGTTACGCCGAACCTTCTAAAGTGGTGAACTACAACGGCAACAACGCCCTCATCATCTCCGTCGAGATGCGCAAAGGCTACAACATCGTCGCTTTCGGAAACGAAGTGGAAAAGGTGCTGACCGCGTTCCAATCCACCCTGCCCGACAGCGTGAAGATGTTCCGCATCACCGACCAGCCGAAAGTGGTCAAGAAATCCGTCAACTCGTTTTTGCGCGATTTGGTCATTTCGATGTTGGTCGTCATCATCGTCATGCTGATGCTTTTCCCCTTGCGCACCGCCTTGATTGCCAGTTCGGGACTTCCCGTCTGTACCGCCATCAGCATCGCCTTGATGTATATCTTTGGCATTGAGCTGAATACCGTCACCTTGGCAGCGCTCATTGTCGTGTTGGGCATGATCGTCGATGACTCCATTATTAATATAGATGGCTACATCGACAAGCTGAGCCAAGGCTACGAACCTTTCGAAGCCGCCACCAAAAGCGCCCGCGAACTGTTCATGCCCATGCTCATCGCCACCAGCGCCATCGCCTGCATGTTCTTCCCCATGACGCGCATCATCACGGGACCTTTGGGCGAATTCGTGCAACTGTTTCCCTGGACCGTCGCCTTCTCGCTCATGTCGTCGCTAGCCTACGCCATGCTCGTGATTCCCGCCTTGGAAATCAAATTCATCAAACCCGATACCGAGACACGACAAATCAGCAAATTCGAGCGCGGACAAATCCGTTTCTTCCACACCCTACAAGGCCTTTACGACAAAATGCAGAGCCATTGTTTCAAGCATCCGCATTTCACCATCGGTTTGGGCGTTGTTTCCATCGTTTTAGGCATACTGATGTTCCTTGCGCTCAACGTGCAGATGATGCCAATGGCCGACCGCGACTGCTTTGCCATCGAGATACGTCTGCCCGAAGGCAGCAGCCTGCAAGAAACCACACACATCAGCGATTCGCTGCAAGGCATGTTATTGAAAGACAAACGTGTAACTTCCGTAACTGCTTTCATCGGCGAAACCGCGCCACGTTTCCACGTGACCTATTCGCCCAGCATCCCCGCCAAAAACCTTTCGCAGCTGATTGTGAACACCAAATCGAAGCAAGACACTGAAGACCTGCTGAAAGAAATGGACGACAAATACGCCTATTATTTCACCAATGCCCATGTGCGATTCCGCCAAATGGACTATCAGGCCGTCAGCAATCCTGTGGAGGTTTACGTTTATGGCGACGATTATGCCAAGACCTCAGCCGTTGCGCAACAAATCAAGGATTACATGCTTACCTTAGACAACGAACTGCGTTGGGTTCATTCCGATTATGATGAGTTCACCCCATCGGTAGGCATCACCATGAAACCCGAAGAAAGCGCACGTTTAGGGCTAACCAAGGGCATCCTTTCACTCGAATTGGCCTCAAGCCTTGGCGGGCAGCCACTCACCACAATTTGGGAAGACGGCAGAAACATTCCCGTGAAGCTCTATGCGGAAAACAACTGCGATACCGATGATTATGAATCCATCAGCAACCAACTGATTCCGACCATGACGCCGGGGCTTAGCGTGCCGCTGCGGCAAGTCGCCGACATCAGTCCAGAATGGCATCCTGCAAAACTCATTCACCGCGACGGGAAAAACGTGATTACCGTAGGCGACGACATGAAATTCTGGAAACCGCAAACGGTGAGCATGAAGAAAATCCAGACCTTCATCAACAGCGAAATCATACCCAATTTGCCCGAAGGCGTGAGCATTGAATATGGTGGACTCTCGTCGCTCAACACGGGCGTCATCCCTCAGATTCTGTGGAGCCTGATTGCCGCCATTGCCGTCCTGCTCATCTTCTTAGTGGCTTATTTCAAGAAACTCAACTTGGCCGTTCTCACCTTGGGTTCCAGCACTTTGTGCATGTTCGGTGCATTCTTTGGCGAATGGCTTTTCGGCCTCGATTTCGGCATGACTTCTGTGCTTGGCATCGTCAGCCTCATCGGCATCATTGTCCGCAACGGCATTGTGATGTACGAATACGCCGAGACCCTCCGCACCGACGAAGGCCTCACGCCGCACGATGCCGCCATGAAAGCCGGCAGCCGCCGTATGCGACCCATCTTCCTCACCTCCGCTACGACCGCCTTGGGCGTCATCCCGATGATTATCAGCCGCAACCCGCTTTGGATGCCGATGGGCGTCGTCATCTGCTTTGGCGTGGTGCTCTCCATGGTCATCATCCTTGCCGTGATGCCCGTCATGTATTGGCAAATCTTTAAGAAAGGATGAATGGTGCTAGGTGATGGGTGAATGGTGATGGGTGATTTTTGACTCTATGACTTTATGAACGATAATATTATATGAAAAGAAAACTAATGATAATCGTGGCCTTGCTTCTGTCCGCAAGCCTCAAGGCGCAAGACAACGACACCTTGCCGCGCCTTTCGGTTCAGGACTGCATCGACTTGGCCTTGAAAAACAACATCCCCTTGCAGAACGCAAGGCTGCAAACCGAAGAGGCACAAGCCGTGAAAGATGCCGCCCAAGCGGAATATTTCCCCACCATCAAGGCACAGGCTTTGGCTTTCGATGCCAAGAAGGCGCTCATCAATTTCGGCATCGATGACATTGATAACGCGCTGATTAGACAGACTTTGCACAACCTGATTTCAGAATACGGCTATCTGTGGGGCTATGACGACGAAATTTCATACATCAGAAACGGTACGGTCGCAAACCTGATGGTCACTGAACCCATTTATGCTGGCGGTCGCATCCGCAACGGCAACCGTTTGGCGAAATTGGGCATCGAAGCCGCCGACCTGCAAACGAAAATCAAGGAAGACGAAGTTCGACAACAAACCGAGTGTCTGTATTGGCAAATCGTTTCCTTGCAAGAGAAAATCACCACTTTGGATGAACTCGACATGCTCTTAGACACGCTGAACAAAGACCTGAAAGGCGCCATTGATGCGGGACTGGCCTTGCCCAACGACCAATTCAAAGTCTCGATAAAGCAAAACGAAAGCGGCCTGAACCGCAAAAAGGCCGAAGACGGCATCACAATGCTGAAAATGCTCTTGGCACAATACATCGGAATAGAAGCCGATAATCTTATCCTCACTGACACACTCGGCATGGAAACCTCGCCTTTAGCCACCTGCTGCAACGTAAGCGATGCCGTCAGCAAACGCAGTGAAACCCAACTGCTTAACCTCTCCATCCGAGCCGAAAAGCTGAAGAAGAAAATGACTTTGGGCGAAGCCCTACCCTCGCTCATGGTTGGCGGAAGCGTCAACTACAACACGGTCTTCGAGCATCCGAAACCGAACGCCATAGTCTTCGCCATGCTGCAAGTGCCTATCACCGACTGGTACAAGACAGGTTGCAAGTTGAAAAAGCACGACATCGAAGCCGAAATGGCGCAAAACCAACAGCGCGACCTCACCGAACAGATGGAACTGCAAACCAAACAAGCCTGGTTCGAATTGCAGCAAAGCTGGATGCGCATCGAGTTGGCACGCACCTCGTTAGGCGAAGCCGAAGCCAACCTGAAGATGGCCAACGACTATTACGAAGCCGGCATCACCACCCTTTCGGAAGTCCTCGAAGCCCAGACCCTGCTCAAGCAGAGCCGCGACGAACTCACCGACAGTCGCATCGAATGCAGAATCAATCTGATGAAATATCGGATGCTGAATGGTAATTAAGACGAATTGGCAATACCAACTCTTTACTTCGAGAACATCACTTTTTCGCTGTTCAGCAGTTTGGTGAGCACCCAAACACCGAGCAAGGAATAGATGATATTCGCTGCCACGGTGATGACTATCGGGACGAGCGTTGTCTCGTGTGCGAAGACCATCGACAAGCTCTGCACGCTGTTGTAGACCGGAATGAGGAACATGGCATTGTTCGACACTTCGGTGCCTGTCATCATCGGCATCATGCCCACTAGCATCACGACGAGCATGAGTGGCGCCATGACCGAGGAGGCGGCCTTTACGCTCTTTGCCTTCGCCGAAATAATGGATGAAATGGCGGTCAGGAAAAGGATGGTGCAAAGTATGAGCAGGAGCAGCAGACCGTAATCGCTGAAGGAATAGATGTTGGCATCGAGGCCCATCCCATCAGCATGAAGCAATTTCGGTAAGGAGAGCATCATGCCCAAGAAACTCGACAAACCGCTCAGCAGGGCAAACAGTGAGAGACTCAACACCTTACCCAAGGCCAATTCGTTGCGTTTCAGCGGTGTCACCAACAAAGTGGCTATGGTACCTCTCTCCTTCTCGCCCGCTATCGACGGCGGTGCTATCGACATGCATCCCGAGAAAGCCATCAAAAGCAGCAGCATCGGAATCAGTTGGCTGAATAAATCACCCACGATATCTTCGTCCTTGGCGAGGTCAAAAGTCTCATCCGTTTCGGTCGTCGCGTTGATGTCGAAGCGGTTGGTTACGGATTCTTCCCATCCATTCAAAGCGCCACAAAGCATTTGATATGCGATATGCGACTTTTCGGAAGCGGAATTGTGATAAATGAGCACATTGGGTGCCGGCAATCCACTGGTCGGGTCATAATTGGCCACCAACGAATCGAAATCTTCAAGAAACACCACATAGTCGAAATCGCTGTCCTTGAGAACGAGGTCCGATTTAAGCGTTTCGCCATCAAAGCCATCGGTCACCAAGTTGAAAGGCAAAGCCTCGACAACGGGGCGCAAGGTCTCCGACATGTTCTCCACATAAACCGTGGCCGGACTGTCATCTTCCTTGGGTTGCATGAAGTTATCGCCCATGAAAGAATAAATGATGTAAATCAAGAGGCCCGGCATAATGACGGTGGTCATCAGCATGGTACGGTCGCCGAAAAAGCGGGCACATTCCTTTTTAAATATGGTCCAAGTGTTGTTTTTCATCACGCTGTTTCTCCTTTCTTTTCCTTATAGATTTCAAAAAAGCGGTCTTCGAGCGACTGTCCGGCACAGATGCCTTGCAAGGTGTCGCAATGCGTCATCTGCCCATCAATGATGATGCCGACGCGGTCGCAAAGACGCTCAACGAGACTGAAAATGTGTGTCGACAGAATGATGGTCTTGCCTTCGCTGCGGAGTTCCTGCAAATAATCGGTTACGGTGCGAGCCGTCAGCACATCAAGGCCGTTGGTGGGTTCATCGAAAATGATGAAATCGGGGTCGTGTACCAACGAGACGACCAACGAGACTTTCTGTTTCATGCCCGTAGAGAGATTCGCCACCTTCACTTCGGCAAACTTCTCAATGCCGAAACGGCTGAAAAGTTTGCGTTTGCGCTCGGCGACTACATTCGGGTCGATGCCATAGAGCTGCGAGAAGAAATCGAAGAGATAATTAGGAGTGAAGAAATCCTCGAGTTTCAGTTCCGAGGTGAGGAAGCCGATTTGCGCGCGAACTTTTTCAGGTTCGGCGACCACCGAGCATCCATTGATGAAAGCGTTGCCGCTGTCGGGAGCGATGAGGGTGGCCAACATGCGCAAAGTGGTGGTCTTGCCAGCGCCGTTAGGCCCCAGAAGGCCGAAGATTTCACCCTTGTAGGCCGAAAACGACACATCGTTGACGGCAACGGTCTTCGTGCGTGTCGTGCCTTCAATTTTCTGTTGTTTGCGTGAGAGTTCAAAGGTCTTGCAGAGATGCTCCACGCGAAGTATTTCTTCCATAAATTTAGAATTTTGTGAAACGATGCCGCAAATGTAAGAATAATTGTTTTTGCAGGAAACAGGTTGCAAGGTTGCAAGCAAGAAATGTTGCGATACTGGGCTAAAACTTCATTTTTTTTCAAGTTTTAGCCCAGTATCGAAGCACTTAAACAAACATATCTTCAAGATTTACAATATTTTGAACAAAATCAAAATACGAATTTTTCTTCAATCCTTTTGTAGTAATCATTGTGACTTGCACACCCTTTTGCGTTTGCGTTTCACACTGAAAAGTGCCCACCCTGTTGGCAATCCTCTCGCTTTCACGTTTCGTCAGCACATATTCGTTCTGCGAATATTTCACTTCGCAAATGTCAATCATGTCATCGGCGCGGTCGAGAATCAAGTCGATTTGCGCACCTTCTTCCGCCTCGCGGCTTCTCTACGAATAGTATTCCACATGTATCTTATCGAGATGCAAAGCATTCAGCAACTGCGGAATATGCGCCATGCAGACTTTCTCGTAAGTCAGGCCGAACCAAGTGTTCTGAATCGGACGGCCCATGGTATGACTCCAATACGACTGGTCGGTCTTGTTCCGCTTCACGAAAGCGTGATAGAACAGCGTGTAAAAGTCCATCAGCTGGTAAATGCCGCCATTCGATTTGACGCGCTTTTCGGTGACATTATACCGCCTCACGAAATCGCAATTCACCAAATCCTCCAGCATATCCGACAGATGGCCATTATTTTTAACCTTCAGTTTTTCAGCGATTTCGCTTCGCGTCAAGCCTTTTTTACTTTCGGAAAGCAGTTCCACGACTTCCATATAACGGTCGGGATTCCTATACAGCGACTTGTAAAGCCTATGGTATTCCCTGCGCAATTCAGCATCGGGCGAGAAAAACAACTTGTCGACATTTTCGGCAAAACCCAAATTTGCGTTCAGCAGACTCAGATAATACGGCACGCCGCCAAACATCATGTAGCACTGCAAAACCATCATTCTGTTCCAACGGAACTTTCTGGATTTCAGATATATTTCGGTCTCTTTCAGCGTAAAGGGATGCAAGTGCAGTTCGTGAGTGATGCGGTTGTGCAAGCCGCCGTGATTATCAATGATATTCCTCACCATCCACGAAGTTGCCGAACCGCAAACTATCAGGAAGAAATTGTCCTGCCGCGACGCCCAGCTGTTCCAGAAGTAATCGAAAGCATGGACAAACCCCGATTTCGGCGTGTCGAAGCAAGGCAGTTCGTCGATGAAAACCACGCAACGGCCTTTTTTGCGGCGTTTTTCGAGCAAAGTCCTCAAGGCTGCAAAAGCATCCATCCACGATTTCGGCTGCTTGCCATCGTAGCCGTAAAACGCTAAAGATGTGCAGAATGCCTTCAGCTCCTCTTTCTTGTCGCCGCCAATGACACCAGTGGTATCAAATGCAAACTTGTTATCGAAATAGGATGTCACCAGGAAAGTCTTCCCCACCCTACGGCGGCCATACAATGCGACAAATTCAGCCTGCCCCGAAGCCATGTACTCCGAAAGGCTGTTGATTTCATCCGTTCTGCCAACGATTCTCTTCATTTTCCATTCATTTAACCCCAGCAAAAATAGAAATAAAATGCGAGATACTGGGCTAAAACTGCATTTTTTTTCAAGTTTTAGCCCAGTATCGAAGCACTTGATTTTATATTACTTATTACAAATCAATATTTTACACAAAATCAAA
>CALBNP010000156.1 GCA_937896505.1 uncultured Bacteroidales bacterium
TCGGGTCGATGAGCAAATCGATGCGTTCGCGTGCCAAAAGCTTGTTGCGCTTCTTGTGTTTAGCCACGGCAGCCTCGCCGCCGCCTTTCATGGCCTCGCCCATCGCCTGACGATAATCAGCCATCAGTTTCAGGAAGTTAGCCTCTTTCTCCTTGAACTCAGCAGAGTTGGTTTGTATGTTTGATTTTAGGACTTGCATATAGTTTCGTATTTTTTATTTCACCACAGTTTTCATCGAAGCGTCATTTGCCTTTACGACATAAACGCCTGGTTTTAAATTGAATCTGCATTGCGTTACTTGGTTTTGTTGAGCCACAAGGCGGCCCAGCATATCAAAAACCTGAATATCGGCAACAGCATCGTTTTCAACCGAAAGCGTCCCTTCTGAAGAATAAACTTTCAAAGAGGTTAGTTCTATTTCGTTAACATCATAATAGTCGGAATAATACACAGTACATAAACCTTCGTTTCCATCTTTCTTATTCCATCTGCATGAAAGCCACTTGTTTCTCACGGGATTATCATAAAAAGGATTTCCATCAAGAAATAGTGATTCGTTAAAGATTTCGTTATAAATCATGGAAATGCCTAAAATATTGGAAGCATCGTCATTCATGTCAAATGCGTTCTCATAGCATATTTCTGGTTCCCATTCACCATTGTTATAAAAGTATATGCCAAGTTTTGCCATGTTTCCTATGACATCAAATTCACGAACATGTTTAAAAATGCAAACAAGTTCATTTGAACTGTCGCTCGACAAATATGTAACGGAAACTAATTGGTAGTAATTATTATAGTCATAAAGATATTGATATTCTGCAATCCAACCTTTCGAAAGCAAATAATACGAAACGGTCTTGCAGGTGACATAACCGGCTTCATTTCTTAGGTATTCTCTTTTACTTTCATTTATCCATTGCGGGCCATTGCCATCATAATGTGTTTCCAAAACAAGGCTGTCATTCCCATCGTACTCATACTCGGTTTTATAATCATTCTCCCAATCGACAGAGACAAGCTTTGTAGAAAGAATTAAGACAAGCCTATTACGTTCATCAAACGTATATTCCGATTTGTAAATAAAAAAGCCTGAATATTTGGTTTGGCAAATCAGGTTGTTATTTGCATCGTATGAGTAGATTAACTTTTCTTTTTCCTTCCACTCTTGCGAATGGGACTGCCATTCGGAATGTACTTTCAGTATCATGTTACGGTTGATGTCATATTCGTATTCTTCCTTGTAACTGTCAACCAAAGTCCCATCAATATCACCTTTTTTGCGAAGAAGGAAAATCAGGTTCCCTTGGGTATCGTAGGTGTTTTCAATTCTATATGACGCTCTCCAAACGGTTGAATTATTGTTATAATAGTCACATTCTTCCGAAAGGCAATGATTTTCAGAATCGAAAGTCCAAAAAACTCTCGATTCTGGAGTTCCCCACGAGTAACGTGTTTGCGAAAGACAATTCCCATTACCATCGAATATATATTCGAATCTGTCCTTTTCTTCCCATTGTTCATTATACCAGTCATATTCGGCTTTCAAAACGCAATTATTATTCTCATCGTAAACATAGGTGTTCTTTTGGGAATAAATCATGACATTGCCTTCAAATATCTCTTCAATTCTCATACTTAGGTGTGCGTGGTCATCGTAAGAGTATTTGATGACCGTTTTTCCGCTATCATAATTGTCCACAATGCTATCAAACCGTTGCGTGTAATTCAATTGGTTTTGCATGGATTTGCTCATCTGTTCGATGCACAATCCTGATTCCGCCTTACCCAGAGAAGTCCTATAGGGTTGCTGCGCTGCCGCAACCAAGCAAACGAAGGCAAGAACCAAAGTAAAAGCAATTTTTTTCATGATAATATGATTTTTAGATTTGCGCAAAGATAGGCTTTTTTTGGCTTATTAATTAAGGTAAACTCATTTTGTTTATTTTTGCGTTCTCAAATCGGGAAAATGTCGGAAAGAAGTTCAAATAGAAACCGTGTTGCAGGCTCCTACGCCATGTCGCTGTTCAGCATCATGCTGGTGCTGTTTCTTTTAGGTGCCTTCGCCATGCTGATGATGCACGCCAGCAGGCTCTCGAACTACATCAAGGAAAACATCGGTTTCGAGATTGTGATGAACAGCAACGTGAAGGAAGCCAACATCTTGCGCCTGCAAAAGGAACTCGATGCCATGCCCGCTGTGAAATCGACGGAATACATCACCAAGGACGAGGCCATCAAGCGGCTCAGCGAAGACCTCGGCGAAGACTTCCTACAATGGCTCGGCAACGAAGAGAACCCCTTGCTGCCTTCCATCGACGTGCGCTTCAATGCCGCCTATGCCAACAACGACAGCCTCAACATCATCGAAAGCCAGCTGCTCGAAAACCCCGATATTAAAGAGGTGTATTACCAGAAGTCGCTCGTCGATGTCATCAACCAGAATGTGCGGCGCATCGGTGGCGGCCTGATGATTGCAAGCATCATCCTGCTGGTCATTGCCATTGCGCTGATACGCAACACCATACGCCTTTCGATATACTCAAAGCGATTTTTAGTACGCAGTATGCAGCTCGTCGGTGCGACGGCTTCCTACATCCGCCGGCCTTTCATCCGCAGCGGCATCTCGCAAGGCTTCTTCGGTGCGCTTTTGGCCGACATCATGCTTTTCTTGGCCATGTATAGCCTCAACAAGCACATCCCTGAACTTGCAGTAATCCAAGACCTCAACACTTCCATTGCCATTTATGTCGGCATCATCGTGTTGGGCATCATTTTGGCGGCCTTCTCCACCCGCTCAGCCGTCAGGAAATATCTGAACGCACACGTAGATAGACTTTATGCGTGAAGAAAATACTCATTCACATCTCCAAATAACGAAATATTCTCCCCAAAAATCCGTTGATAAAGCCAAAAGTCCTATTTTTGCGCAAAATTACCGTTATGGCAAACAACAACACTCAGAAGAAAATGGCCGAAAACACTGAAGGCCAAAAAGCTATGCCCTTCGGCAAGCAGAATTATATCATCGTGCTCATCGGCATCGCCCTCATCGCCTTGGGTTTCATCCTCATGCGTGGAGGCGGCTCGACCGACCCTAACGTGTTCAACGAGAAGATGTTCGACTTCCAGCACATCACCTTGGCACCTATCTTGGTGCTGGTTGGTTTCGTCGTTGAGATTGTGGCCATCTTTTGGAGGAGCAAGAAATGAGTTGGTTCCAAGCCCTTATTTTGGGCCTCGTGCAAGGCCTCACGGAATATCTGCCCGTCAGCAGTAGCGGTCACCTCACCATCGGCGCCAACCTTTTCGGCCTCAACGGTGAAGAGAACCTGGCCTTTTCCGTTGCCGTGCATGTCGCCACCGTGCTCAGCACCTGCGTCATCCTCTGGAAAGAAATCGTTTGGCTTTTCCAAGATTTCTTTAAGTTCAAGTGGAACGAAGGCACGAAATACATCGTCAACATTCTCATCTCGATGATTCCTGTCGCCATAGTAGGTTTCTTCTTCAAGGACCAGGTGGAAGCCATCTTCGGTAGCGGCTTGTTGGTCGTAGGCATCTGCCTGCTCATCACAGCCACGCTTCTCGCCTTCTCCTATTTCGCCAAGCCGCGGCAAAAAGAAAACATTTCGCCTTTGCATGCCTTCATCATCGGCATAGCGCAAGCCGTAGCCGTGCTTCCAGGTCTCTCGCGCTCGGGCAGCACTATCTCCACGGGTTTGCTCCTTGGCAACAAGAAAGAAAAGTTGGCACAGTTCTCGTTCCTCATGGTCATCCCACCCATCCTTGGCGAAGCCCTTTTGGATGTGAAAGACATGCTTGAAGTTGGTGTAGAGACCACCATGGCCGGACTGCCTACAACCTCGCTCATCATAGGTTTCATTGCCGCTTTCGTCAGCGGCTGCCTCGCCTGCAAGTGGATGATCAACATCGTGAAGAAAGGCAAGCTCATCTGGTTTGCCGTTTATTGCGCCATCGTCGGTCTGCTGGCCATCGTATTACCTTATTGCCTATAATTGCGCCAATGTTCAACTTCGAAGACGGAGAGGTCATCCTCATCGACAAGCCCATCGACTGGACCTCGTTCGACACGGTCAACTTCATTCGCGCCCTCATCAAGCGCTTCTATAAGATTCCCAAACTGAAAGTCGGCCATGCCGGGACTCTCGACCCTTTGGCCACCGGTCTCTTGATTTTGTGCACAGGAAAGAAAACCAAGCAGATAGAAGAATACCAAGCCAAGATAAAGACCTATACCGGCACCATCTTGTTAGGACAGACCACACCCACTTTCGACCTTGAAAGCGAACCTGACCAGACCTTTTCCACCGAAGGCATTACGGCTGAGCAAATCGAGGATGCCCGAATGAAGTTCATCGGCGACATCAAGCAATATCCGCCCAAATATTCCGCCATCAAAATCAAGGGCAAACGCGCTTTCGATTATGCCCGCAGCGATGAAGAAATCGAGCTGAAAGCCCGCGACATTCACATCGAAGATTTCAAGCTTAACACGGAGCGTTTCCCAGAATTGGATTTTGAAGTGACCTGCAGCAAAGGCACTTACATCCGTAGTCTTGCCAACGATTTAGGCAAGGAACTCGGCAACGGCGCCTGCCTGAAATCATTGCGGCGCACCCGAATCGGCGACTTCAAAGTAGAAGATGCTTGGCAGCTTGAAGATTTGAAACAGCATATCATTGACACGGGCGAGGAATTCATAGCAATGCGAAAAGTCATGCAAGAAGCTGAGCAAAATAAGCATTGATTATCAGCATTTTAATAAAAAAACTTGACAAAATTTCGTTTCTGTATTATCTTTGCGCGTTTTGCACGAAGATAATAACAACTAAACCATATCATAAATGAAATTATCACAATTCAAATTCAACTTGCCAAGCGAGCTGATTGCCTTGGAACCTACCATGAACCGTGACGAAGCACGCCTGATGGTCATCAACCGCAGAACCCAGAAAATCGAGCACCGCATGTTCAAAGACCTGGTGGATTACACCAAAGATGGCGACGTGTTTGTCATCAACAACACGAAGGTGTTTCCTGCCAAACTCTACGGCGAAAAGGAAAAGACCGGCGCAAAAATCGAAGTGCTACTGCTCCGCGAGCTGAACCACGAAAGCCGTCTGTGGGATGTACTGGTCGATCCGGCACGCAAAATCCGCATCGGCAACAAGCTTTATTTCGGCAACGACGAGTTGGTGGCCGAAGTCATCGACAACACCACCTCGCGTGGTCGCACCTTGCGTTTCCTCTATGATGGGCCATACGAAGAGTTCAAGAAGACCTTGTTCGGCTTGGGCCATACGCCTATCCCGAAGGAAATAGGCCGCGAAGAGAGACCTGAAGACGCCGAAGACTTCCAGACCATCTACGCCAAGGTGGAAGGTGCTGTTTCGGCCCCTACCGCTGGCATGCACTTCAGCAAGATACTGATGAAGCGCCTCGAAATCATCGGAGCCTCGTTTGCCGAGCTTACCTTGCATCCTGGCATGGGTAACTTCCGCGACATCGAAGTGGAAGACCTCACCAAGCACAAGCCCGACTCGGAAGAGATGTACATCGGCCAAGACTGCTGCGACCTCGTGAATGCCGCCAACCAACGTCACAACAACGTGTTCGCCGTCGGCACCACCTCGATGAAAGCCTTGGAAACCGCCGTCACCATCTCCGGAAAAATCAAGCCTTTCAACGGCTGGACCAACAAGTTCATCTTCCCGCCCTACAACTTCACCGTGGCCAACTGCATGATTACCAACTTCCACCTGCCAAAATCACCAATGATGATGGAAGTGGCCGCCTTCGCTGGATACGACTTTCTCATGAAAGCCTACAAGGAAGCCGTGAACGAAAAATACCGTTTCTTCACCTACGGCGATGCGATGTTGATTATTTGACCTGGGGACAATTTGACTATGTGACTTAGGGACAATTTGACTCTGTGACTTGGGGACATTTAGACTATGTGACTTAGGGACATTTAGACTATGTGACTTAGGGACATTTGGACTGTTTGACTTGGGGACAATTTGACTATGTGACTTGGGGACATTTAGACTATGTGACTTAGGGACAATCTGACAGATTGATTTTGCAAGTTTGAATTATAAATCTTTAAATCTTGAATCTTTAAATTCTTAAATCTTTGAATCTTAAATAACTACCTTATATGAATCAGGAAGAATTTTTCAAAAAGATAACTTCACACGCTAAGGAATATGGTTTCATTTTCCAGTCGAGTGAAATTTACGATGGTCTGTCGGCTGTTTACGATTATGGCCAAAATGGTGTCGAACTGAAGAAAAACATCCGTGAATACTGGTGGAAAGCCATGGTTCAGATGCACGAAAACATTGTCGGCATCGATGCTTCAATCTTCATGCACCCGACCACTTGGAAGGCTTCGGGCCACTTGGATGCTTTCAACGACCCGCTCATCGACAACCGCGACTCGAAGAAGCGTTACCGCGCCGATGTCTTGGTGGAAGACTACATGGCCAAGATTGAGGAAAAAATCAACAAGGAAGTTGAAAAGGCAAGAAAGCGTTTTGGCGATGCCTTTAATGAGGAACAATTTGTGAGCACCAATCCGCGCGTGTTGGAATACAAGGCCAAGATTGAGGAAATCAGTCACCGCCTGTATGGCGCTATGGAGGCTAACGACCTTGATGCCATCAAGCAGCTGATTCTTGACCTTGAAATCGTTTGCCCTATTTCGGGTACCCGCAACTGGACAGATGTGCGTCAGTTCAACCTGATGTTCTCAACCCAGATGGGTTCCGTAGCCGATGGCGCTGACACCATTTATCTGCGTCCTGAAACGGCTCAAGGCATTTTCGTAAACTACCTGAATGTGCAGAAGACTGGCCGCATGAAGATTCCATTTGGCATTGCCCAGACCGGCAAGGCTTTCCGTAATGAAATCGTGGCCCGTCAGTTCATTTTCCGTATGCGTGAATTCGAGCAGATGGAAATGCAGTTCTTCGTACGCCCTGGCACCGAATTGGAATGGTTCAAGCAATGGAAGCAGGAACGCCTCAACTGGCACCTTTCATTAGGTCTGCCGGCTGAAAAATACCGTTTCCACGATCACGAGAAACTGGCTCACTATGCCAATGCCGCTACCGATATCGAATTTGATTTCCCATTCGGTTTCAAGGAACTGGAAGGCATCCACAGCCGCACCGATTTCGACCTTTCGGCCCACGCCAAATATTCAGGCAAGAAATTGCAGTATTTCGATCCTGACACCAACGAAAGCTATACGCCTTACGTCATCGAAACTTCCATCGGCCTCGACCGTATGTTCCTTGCCATGTTGAGCCATGCCTACACCGAGGAAAAACTGGAAGACGGCACCGAACGCGTTGTGCTGAAACTGCCGGCAATTTTGGCTCCTTACAAGGTGGCCGTTCTGCCATTGGTAAAGAAAGACGGTCTGCCGGAAAAGGCTCGCGAAATCATCGACTCGCTGAAATACGATTTCATGTGCCAATACGAGGAAAAGGACAGCATCGGCAAGCGTTACCGCCGTCAGGATGCCATCGGTACGCCGATGTGCGTTACCGTCGATAACCAGACTTTGGAAGACAACACCGTCACTGTGCGCGACCGCGACACGATGAATCAGGTGCGCGTCCCGATCGAGAACCTCCGCGGCATGATTTTCGAGGAATTGAAACCTAAAAAATGATGGGTTTACCCTTGTAGAGACGTGCCATGGCGCGTCTCAAGACGCAAATTTTGTCTTTATAGAGACGCGCCATGGCGCGTCTCTACAGGCAAAACATAATAGACAAACCCATAGACAACGATTGGACATCGGTTTTTCAACAAGCTGATTTCCAATCGTTTATTTTTATACCTTCAATTTTTATGATAGACAAGGCATTTTAGGGGCTTGACAAAACGATTTTAGCGTTGGGGAATGTTCTAATTTTGCATTGCAAACAAACAAAATCTGTAACGCTATGAAAAAGTTATTCCTATTCATCGTTTTGACAGCTATCGTTAGTAGCGGTATTGCGCAAGAAACCCATTTCGATTTTGCCGTTACCAATTCGTCAGGCTACGAGATTTATTATCGTATTGTTGACGTGGAAAACCATTGGGTGGAAGCCACCTATCCATGCCAACACGACGAAAATTACTGGTGGGGCTACGACAAGCCCGAAGGCAAGCTCATCCTTACAGAAAACGTCATCTACGACGGCATCGACTATACGTTGGTCGGCATTGGCGACCACGCTTTCAGCGGCTGTTCGGAGCTTAGAGGTTCGGTAGAGATGCCCGAAAACCTTAATTATATAGGTGAAGCTGCCTTCAGAGGCTGTTCCAATCTTAGTGGCGACCTGATTATCCCCACCAACGTGACCCGTATCGAAGCCGAAACATTCAGTGGCTGCTCTGGCTTGTCGGGCAACATAACGCTGAATGACTCGCTGACCTTTATCGGCGACAGAGCCTTCAGCAATTGTTCTAGTGTCACAGGCACACTGAATGTCCCCGGAAAAGTCACCCACATCGGCGATAACGCTTTTGAGCAATGCACTTTCAGAGGGATGCTGACTCTTCCTGCCACCTTGCAACATATTGGCGACGAGGCTTTCAAAGGCATGACCCAAATTAACAGCATCAGCATCAAGGCCACTGTTCCACCCACAACTGGCAGTAACGCCTTCAGCGAAGTCCACACATGGATTTCGGTATCGGTTCCATACACCTCTAAAGAAGCCTACAAAAACGCTCCAGAATGGTCGCGCTTCGCCAACAATATCGTAGAGAAATCGTACTGGAGTGGCAAGGCCGAACCATGGACCAAAGGCAGTGGCACCGCTGACAACCCATACCTCATCGAATCAGCCGAAAACCTCGCTTGGCTGGCCAAGAGTGTCAACGAAAGGATGGACACGATTATCACAACTCATTATTCGGCTGGAGGCGGACTTTATCACATCTATCACTTCTACGACGTCAACGCTTATCAAGACACTTGCTTCAGTTTGGTAATCGACATTGACTTGATGAAATCCAACGGATTATATTGGGAACCTATCGGAAATAACCACGCCATTATAGAGGAAGATTATCAAGGACCAATTGAAGGGCCTCACTATTATCTCGATGTCTTTAATAACCGACATTACTATTTCAGCATATCGTTCTGCGGTAATTTTGACGGAAACGGACATACTATCTCAAATTACATGATGTATGACGATTATTGGCTGGACGACAACATCTCCATGAACAAATACAGAGGACTGTTTGGTATGGTTTTGAATTGCAACTTAAGTAATATCAATGTCAATAATCTAAATATCAACACACAAAATAATTACAAGATAATTGGAGGATTGACAGGCACCGCCACTAATACGACTATTTCCAAATGCCACACTACGGGATTGATAATGTGCGGCAACGTCATTGATGAGGTTGATATGTCAGGCAACGCCGTTGGTGGTATCGTTGGCTATGCCCAGTCATGCCGTTTGGAAGGATGCTCAAGTCTTTGCGAATTAAGTGTGTTTTCTTCAAATAACGAATCATTAGGCGTAGGAGGCATTGTTGGAACTTATATAATTGACAATCAAAAGAATGGAAATGACGGCCTGTTTAATTGCAGTTACATTGGGCATCTAGATTCCAGAAGTGTGACAGAATCTTCATATAACCGTATTGCCATCGGAGGAGGCATCGTCGGTTCTTGCACAAGCATGACAGACGGAGAAGGAACAATGAGAGTCGAAAACTGTTATAGCAGGGGACTTATAGAAGGAGCTGGCTATTCGTGGGGAAGCTATCATGCATTTAGCATTGGTGGCATAGTAGGTTATACGGCGGCCATCGATACGCTAAAAATCATGGATTGTTATTCCAACGATACTATCAGTGGGAATAGCACAAGTCAGGTAGCCTTCGGAGGTGGCATTGTCGGCATGACATCACCTTCCACAACTATTAATGTTAAAAATTGCTATCATGCAGGTCCTATCACTCCTTTTAACAAAGGCGGCATCATAGCCCAAAACACCAACATGACCATCGTACGCAACTGCTACTTCGAGCGCACTTCTGCTTCCGACAACGGCTTCGGTATCCCATTGGATAGTGACTACATGAAAACAGAAGCCTTCGTCAACCAAATCAACAACGGAAGCTCCACTTTCATAATAGACCATGAACCTTACGAAAACAGCGGCTATCCTATATTTGGAGCCGATGGCCTCATCTTCGTAGGCGCCGAATGGTATTACGAAATCAAGAACGATGACGGCAGCATCACCTATCAGCACTTGCAATGCGTAGGCGACACGACCATCAACAATAAACGCCCAAAGGTCATCATCCGTAGCAACACGCAATATGATAAAGACGGACACACCGATGTGACCCGCGAATATGTCTATGAGGAAAATGGCGTCGTTTATTGGTGGAACAGCACCTTGCAAAAATTCACCACCTTGTACGACTTCAGTGCCGAGGTGGGCGACGAATGGGTAATCAAAGTGGGTAACGAAAGCATAACGATACATGTTTATGAGATTGACAACCAATTCATTGACGGAATACCTTATAAGCGGATGACCATCGGCGATGCCAACGACATGTTCAGTGGCACAATCATCAGCACCATCGGCCATCTCACCAGTTTCTTCCCCGAAAAACTGATGAACCGTGGCAAGAATTTCCGTGTGGAAGGTCTGCGTTGCTACTGGATGGATAGCGACCTGATTCTCAAAATCGGCGACCGCGACTGCGACGAGGTGTATGAACTAATCCACCACGGCCTTGAGGAAACCACTACCACTGGTTTTTCAGTCTATCCGAATCCTGCCAATGGCGTTCTATATATCGAGACGTGCCATGGCGCATCTCTACTGACGGAATATCGCATTTCGAACCTGATGGGACAGACCTTGCTGCATGGCAACATCGACAGCGAAAACCAACAGATTGACATCAACGAATTGCCCGCTGGAATGTATTTCGTCCTCATTGGCGAACAGACATTGAAATTTGTGGTGCGATGATTTGTAATAACCCATCAGACTAAAAAAGACAATGAAAACACGATATATTATATTGATATTCTTTGTAATGGCAGTTCTTAACGCTTGCCATCACAAAGAGCATTGGCTAAAAGAGGCTGAAACGCATTTCGAGGAAGGATGCGAACAACTTTCCGCCAAACAATCGGAGGCAGCGTAAGAATCGTTCAGCCAAGCACTGCTTGCCATTAACCATTGCGACCTAAAGCAAACTGAAGTGAAACAGCTGAAAGGTCAGATTGAAGACAATCTTGGCACCCGCTATTGGAAGCACGGTCTTTTCGAGGAAGCCCTGACGCTCCACACCGATGCCGCCAGTTTGTTTCAGGAAATCAACGACTCTACCTTATTAATGAATGCACTGCGCAACTGCGGCAGGACGACGGCATCGTTGGGCGACATCGAAGCGGCTCAACAACATTATGACAAAGCCTTAAACATTGCCAAAGCATTGAATGACAAAACTATGGAGAGCGACATTCTCCTTGAATCGAGCCGCGATGTGCTCTTGGTGAAGGAAGACTACAACCAAGTGATAGAGCGTGTCAGTCAGGCACTCGAAGGCGGAGCCGAAACCGACATTTGCCACTTGACCTTGGGCGTAGCCTACTATTATCTGGAGCAAGACAGTCTCGCCTTGCTTCACCTCGGCGAAGCCACAAAAAGCAAAAAAGCGGGCACACGCATGTCGGCCTACCAAAGCATGTCGTTCATCCACCAGATAGCGGGCAACTACCAGCAAGCACTTGAATGTCATGAACTTTTCAACGAAAACATGATGCAGGCTGACGAGGAAAACCGCAGCGAACAAGTGCAACGCATCAAGGCGGAATACGACCTACAGATGCAGAAAAACAACCTGCAAGCCCAACAGAAGTTGAAGAACTTCCGATTGTATTTCATTCTTTTTATCCTGGTTGTCGCTTTGATAATCATCGCGCTGCTTCTGCGGAAGAATGTGCTTGAAGAGAAACTGAAGGCCGAAAAGATGAAAAACGAATTGGAACTTGAGTTGAAGAAAAATAAGGTGTATGTCACTGCCTTGGCACTCAACGAGCAAGTCACTACTTCGACTATCGATTTCGAACTCAAGGAAAGCGAGTGGGACGATTTCGTGAAAATCATCGACAAGGTTTACGGCAACTTCATTGCACGCCTCACCACGCAATATCCGAATTTGACAAAAAGCGACATACAGATTTGCTGCCTCACCAAGCAAGGCTTCAGCAATCAGGTCATTTCCATCCTGATGAATTTACAGACTAACTCCTATGCCCGCCGCAAGTCGCGCATCAAACAGGAGAAAATGAATGGCACGGACGAAGAACGGAGTTTCGAGGACATCATCAATTCAATATAAAAACATGTAGAGACGCGCCATGGCACGTCTCTACACACATTTTCTAACAATCCAAAAACCTTATTTGGTCTTGCCTTGGTTGGCGACAGCGGCCATCAGGGCGGCTACCTTTTCGGGATCGCCGAGGAAGAAGTCCTTCTGGAGCTTCATGTTGTCGTCGAACTCGAAGATGTATGGAATGCCTGTAGGAATGTTGAAGGCGATGATTTCGTCGTTCGACATGCCTTTCAGCACCTTCACGATACCGCGCAAGCTGTTGCCGTGAGCCACGACCATCACTTGTTCGTGGTCTTCGAAAGCCTTCATGATGTTGCCTTCGTAGTAAGGCATCACGCGTTCGATAGTATCGCAGAGGGCTTCGGTGAGCGGGATTTGATCATCGGTAAGCTCGGCATAGCGTGGGTCTTGGCGAGGACTCTTGGGGTCGTCCATGGCCAACGCGGGAGGACGCACGTCGAAAGCACGACGCCACAAGCGCACTTGCTCGTCACCATACTTCTCGGCAGTCATCTTCTTGTCGAGGCCTTGCAACTGACCATACGACTTTTCATTCAGTCTCCACGACTTGTTGACAGGCAGCCAGTCCATGTCCATGGCGTCTAGCACATTGTTCAAGGTCTTGATGGCGCGCTTCAGGTATGAAGTGAAGCAAATCTCTGGCTTATAGCCATTTTCTTTCAGCACTTTGCCGGCTTCCAAGGCTTCCTGGACACCTTTTTCCGACAAATCTACGTTGGTCCAACCCGTAAAGAGGTTGAGCTTGTTCCACTGGCTTTCGCCGTGGCGGATGAGGATAAGTTTCTTCATTGTGTGTATGTTTATTTGTTGAGTTGTTTATTTGACTATGGGACTTGGGGACAATTTGACTTTGGGACTTTTAGACTTTGGGACTTGTGGATGCTGAGCGGAGCCGAAGCATTGGACTTTTTGACTCTTGGGATGCTGAGCGGAGCCGAAGCGTCGTTCCTCGTTATTCTTCATTCTTCATTCAAAATCTCCACTCGAAAAATATCATCTTTATTCTTAGGTCGCTGGTCTTCGTGCCACTCAAATCCTGGCAGATAGCGTTCATCTTCTTTCAGGTCAGACTCAGGATACATGGTCTCCGAAATGTCCTTATATGATTTGATTTGCGATATCTCGTTATTTTTCATGGTGATGACCATCGTCTGCGACTTGGCTACATCAATACCGATGAGCGAGGTGTCGTCGTCGCGAATCCAATAGATGCTTTCTGCACTCTCGCCTTCCACGTTCACATGGTTGATTTTTCCATCCTTGAAATGCGAAATGATGTCGGCACCTTTGATTTGGTTGAAGCCTTCCACCGTGTCGCGAGCGATGATGAAGCCGTTGCCTTTCTGCAATACGAAGTCAATCTTCTGGTCGAAAATCTTGATGTCGATCAGGTCGCCCGTCATCTGGCTGTCTTGCGCCCAAAGCACAGGAGCGACACGCAGATGAATGGTAGAATCGGCTGTCAAATAGGTGAGCGTGTCGCATTTGCCTTGCATATCCGACTTGAAGAAACGCACATTGCGACGGGCGATGAGCTTCTTTAGCTCTTCGGCCTGCTTGTCGAAGTGCATGAAGAGCGTATCGCCGTGGATGAACAGCGAGTCGGCATCCTCATACGAAATCATGTAGGCGCTGTCGGTGGCAAAGGAGAAACCTCTGTTTTCCCACAACTCCACATAGTCGCCACGCATGACCACCTTATAGGAAGTGTCAATCATATCGACATGGTCAAGCGCCTTGGCAAAACCGATATTGTGGTCGTAGTAAATCGAATCCGACTTGATGCGTTGCGTTGCGTTGTGCATCACCGGTTTCTTGTCAAAATACGCAACATCTTCTTTCACAAGATAATAGCCATGTTCGCCTTCCAAAACATTCTCCTTGTTGACAATGGTTGTCGGGCCATAAAACCACATCTTCTCGATGTTGGTATTATAGAACAAGGTATCGGTGTACATCTGGTATTTCGGGCTGGTGACCTCCACGTTTTCGAAAAACGAGAACTCCTTGATACGGTCGCGGTAATAACCCAAACAGCTGACCAACTGCTTGTCGCCACGAATCGTAGTGGCGCTATCGGGATAACAAGCCAGATGAAGGTCGCGGTCGTAAGTCAGATATTCGGTGTAGAGCGTTGTGGAATCGTCGCGTAGGCGCACGTTATCGAAAAACTCGGCAAAGCGCGCGTCGCCATCATAATGCAGCATGTCGCTGAACATCTCCACCGTATCGTTGACGATGATGTGGACATTCTGATAGGCATCGAAGCTGTTGGTCTTCTCGTAGAAATAAGCCGAATCGCAGAAGAAGCGAGCCGAGTCGTGACGGATGCGCACATGACCTATAAGTCGCTGCATATCACCCAAATCCTTCGAATATGTCGCCTTATCGTAGTGCTCGATGTTCACACGCGTTTTCTTCTTCGGTTCTTCCTCTTGGGCGAAGGAGAACTGAGCGACCAGACAAAGGAATGCTATGAAAAAGACGATGCGATTCATTTTGCGTTTAAACGTGCAAAATTAAGATTTATTTGTCAATGTTTGCTATTTTTGCACCATCAAACTGACGGAGCATGTACATGCCACCTTTCGACATAACAAGCAAAATCCTTAACCTTGTAGCTCAGATTACTGAACGTGTCGGAGTTATGACAGCTTCATTGCAACAACCCATTCCTACTCCAACGCTTCGTAAAGAGAATAGAATCAAGACCATACAATCGTCATTAGCCATTGAGAACAATAGCCTCACTATCGACCAAGTGACTGCCATCATGGAAGGCAAACATGTGCTGGGTGCTCCAAATGAGATTCAAGAAGTAAAGAATGCCATTGATGCCTACAACCTCATGTTGCAGTTGAATCCTTACAAACAGAAAGACATGCTGAAAGCCCACAAAGCCATGATGACCAACCTCATTGGTGGAGCAGGACATTTCCGTGGCAGCGGCGTAGGCGTGTTCGATGCAACACATTGCGTTCACATGGCACCACCAGCCTCAAGAGTGAATGAACTGATGAACGACCTTTTTGATTGGGTAAAGAAAACCGACGTGCACCCACTCGTGAGCAGTTGCGTGTTCCACTACGAATTTGAATTCATCCATCCTTTTACCGATGGCAATGGAAGGATAGGACGTATGTGGCAGACCTTGTTATTGGCACAATGGAATCCCTTGTTTTATTGGGTGCCCGTCGAAACCATCGTAAAAGAACACCAACAAGATTATTACGCCACCATCAATCAATGCGACAACGAAGGTCAAAGCACACTTTTCATTGAATTCATGCTGCAATGTCTTCTTGATAGCGTTTTGGATATGAGTACCGAAAAAAGTACCGAAAAAAGTACCGAAAAACTGCTCCGTATCATACGCGAGAATCCAAACATCACCATTGCTGAGATGTGCAAAGCCATTGGTTTGTCGGACAAAGGCATCCGCAATAACCTTAACAAACTGAAGCAACAAGGCGTGCTGCAACGCATCGGACCTGTCAATGGTGGCTACTGGAAAGTTCTTGACTAAGCAAATAACAAAACCACAAAATCATGACCATAAAAGAAGCACAAACAGCCGTAGATGAATGGATTAAGACCTACGGCGTGAGATATTTCAACGAACTGACCAATATGGTTTTGCTGACTGAAGAGGTTGGCGAACTGGCCCGGATCATCGCGCGAACATACGGCGAACAGTCGTTCAAGGAATCCGACAAAGGCCACGACATGGCCGACGAGATGGCTGACATACTTTGGGTACTGATGTGCCTCGCCAACCAAACCGGTGTCGATCTCACCGAAGCCTTCGCCAAAAACATGGAAAAGAAGACCAGCCGCGACAAGACCCGTCACCTCAACAACGAGAAACTGCAAGCCTGATGCTGGTAAGACTGCGTCACATCTTGTTGTTTTTCATCCTGTTGACGACCAATCTGGCATGGCCGCAAATCAACTATCCGCATTTCATCCAGAAGGCCCGCCTCGACCTCACCGAAGGCAAGTTCAAGGAAAGCATCAGCGAGCTGAACACCGCCATTGCCGCCAAGCCCGACAACTTCGAAGGTTACTTCTTGCGTGGCTTGGCGAAATATAGCTTGGACGACCTGCAAGGTGCCATCAACGATTTCAACAAATGCTTGGAAATCCACCCGATGTATGTCCGCGCCTTGCAATATCGGGCCGTATGCTACGACAAGCAAAACGAACTGGCCAAAGCCCTTGCGGACCTCAATCGCGCCATCAACCTCGACCCTTTCGATACTGACGTGCTCTTTTCGCGTGGCGTAACCTATTTGCATTTAGGCGATTATGGGAAAGCCATTGCCGACTACGACATGGTGCTCTCCATCGAAAGAAACGATGCCCTCGCCTACGTCAACCGCGGTGTGGCCAAAAGTCACCTGAAACAATACGATTCAGCCCTTGCCGACCTCAACGAAGCTGTCCGCCTCGATATCATGAATCCGGAGGTGTATTATCATCGCGGCATCGTCAAGATGGAATGCGACTCGTTTGCCGAAGCCATTGCCGATTTCAACCAAGCCATCCACTTCGACGAAAAGAATCCTTTGTTCTACTACAACCGTGCCGTGGCCGAAATCAACCTCAACGACACCATCGCTGCCCTTAGCGACTACGAGACGGTCAACCAACTCGACGAGCGCAACGCCCTCACCTACTTCAACCGCGGCATTCTCTACTCATGCCAAAAAGACTACCGCAAAGCCTTGGAAATGTTCGATTTGGTGACACTCATCAATCCCAGCAACATCTATGGCTACTTCAACCGTTCCATCGTGTATTGCGAACAAAAGAAATGGAAAGCCGCCGAAGCCGACCTGACCAAAGTATTGGAACTTTTCCCTGAATACATCAGCGCGTGGGTCAACCGCTCGGTGGTAAGGCAGGAGAAAGGCGACAGAAGAGGTGCCGAAGCCGACCACCAGCAAGCCCTCTACCTCATCGGGCTTTTCAATGGCGATGGCGCCGACACCGATGCCCTCTATCAGAAATATGCCGACTCGACCTATTTCAAGCACATCATGGAGTTTGAATCCGACTTCGTTAATGGCGAAACGAGAGGCAGGCAAGCCCAGTATGCCGAGGTTGAAATCAACCTGTTCCCAAACTTCGTCGTCGCCTTCGTGTCGCCCGAAGAAGAATTGTCAGGCAAAGGCATCTATTACGGCGACCGTCTGCCGCAAGTCAACGAAAAGATAACGGGGAAGCTAATGGTTTGCCTTGACGACAAAACCCGCGACGACATCGTTCCATGGCTCAACATGAACCATTTAGGCGACTACGCCACGCTCAACCAATCGGCGATGATGTTTAGCGAAGAGCAAGAAAAATGCCTGAGCGAACAACGAGACCCCGACTTTTCGCAAGCCATCAATTTGCTTTTGGATGTGCTCAAAAAGAACCGGCGCAACCCTTTCCTATGGTACAATCTGGGCAATAGCCATTTGCATCAAAAAGAATACAACCGCGCCATCGATGCCTTCAGCGAAGCCCTCGTGCTCAACCCCGACCTGGCCGAGGCCTACTACAACCGCGCCCTCACGCTCATCTTCATTGGCGAGACGAAACTCGCCCTCGCCGACCTCAGCAAAGCCGGCGAACTAGGCCTTACCGAAGCATACGCCGTGATGAAACGGTTTGGAAAATAAAGACATTTAGCCTTATAGTTCTCTCCTGTCGATTCTTTCTTATCTAGAGTGTAGTAATCTTCGGTTAATCTCAATCCAGTATCGAATCTGAATCGCTTAAAACTATTGGCAACAAAGACTGAAACGCTACCAATTCGAGGCATATAGGCAGGAGTCTCCTTGAAAGCCACCGCCGAGGCCCCTACGTAAAAACCGACTGAAATACTATCTTGGGCAACAAGATATAGGCTTGAGAAGATAGTTGTGAATAATAAGAGAAACTTCTTCATAGCTATCATTTTTTGATGGTTTTGATGCTGCAAAGTTATAACGTGGAAAGCGATTTGTCAAGGGTTTTTCAGAAACAAATTTTCACAAATCCAAACAAATAAGGACGTGGAAAATGCCAGAGTGGCTTATCGCCAACAAATCTTTCAGGCTTCACTTCGTTCGCGACGACGCGAGGCGGCAGTCAGACAAAATCATCAATATTTCCGCTCAGCGCAAAATGCCAGCAAGTCTTTCAATGCTTTCGAAATTTCGGTCTCGGGAAGACCTTCAAACGATTTCAAGGCTTTTAACCTATAATCGGGAATCATCTGCTTGGCATACTCCACGCATTCGGGCTGGTCGTTGTCAAGCATGTCGTCACGCATCTGGAACACGATGCCGAGATTGAGACCGAAATCTGCCATTCGTTTTACCATGACTTCCTCTGCCCCCACCGACAAGGCACCGCTAACGCAGCTCGAACGCATGAGCATGGCGGTCTTTCGCGTGATGATGTCGAGATATTTCTCCTCAGTCAATTCGGAATTTGGAGCCTCGCTCTGAATCAACTCGCCTTCGCTCATCGCGTTGGCGGTTTGCAGCATCTCCTCCATGATTTGATGGTCGGCAGGATTGGCAATGAGCTTGATGGCTTTGGCAAACAAGAAATCACCTACAAGGATGGCATTGTGGTTGCCGAATTTCGCGTTGGCCGATGCCCTTCCGCGGCGTTCGCTGTCGCCATCCACCACATCGTCGTGCAGCAAAGTGGCCGAATGAATCATCTCCACGAAAAGCGCTGAGCGAAAAGTCGAAGCATTGACCTCACCCAACAGTTTGGCCGACAAAAACACCAAGATCGGACGAATGCGCTTGCCCTGACTTTCAGCCAAATACTGCATGATTTCGTTCATCGGTTCAGACGGCGACGAAAAGATGCCTTTCAACTCCAGCTCGAATTGCTGAAGTTCTGGAGCGATGCAACGGGTGATGTCGGTAATTTTCATGCCGCAAAAATAGTGAAAAGTCGAAATTACTCCTTATTTGCCACTGGCATTTCCATTCCTTCATACATGTAGTCGTACCACTTGAAGTTCTTCCAGATGTTTTCGTGAAGGCGGTGCATCTCTTCGGTGAGGACGAGCATCTTGCCGACGGCAGGACGTTCGGGGAAGAAATCGTAATATTCCTTATCGACATAAAGCGAGAAGAACGAAGTGTCGGTAACGATAGGCAACGAATACAGCATGTTGTAAAGCAAGTCCCATTGCCAAGGCTGGCCATCCTTTGTGCCTTCGAAATGCATGCCTTGGTGATCGATGGTGAGGTTGCCTTCGCCGCAAGGCTCCGAAGTCTTCTGGTTCTTAATGAGATGGTCGGTGGGCAAGGAGCCAACCTTTACCTTTTCGGTGAAACTGTAGTTAGGGTTTTCCCTGATTTCACGGATGGTGTTCTGACGTTCCAGCTCAACCCACTTGGTAGGCGACTCGGGGATGACGCAGTCGGCATCGAAAGGCTCAAACTCGTAATAATCGTTCATCTTGGCGCCGTTGCCGCAATGTTCGCACTTGATGTAGTCTTTTTCTCCCACCATCGTCAGTTCGGCACCACAACGGGGGCATTGGTAGCAGATGTCATGCAGCTTTTCGCAGATGCGGCCATTGGTTTTCTTCCACTTTATATGTTGTTGCTTGTTCCAAGCATAGTCGTCGTGGCGGAAGGCCTCGTTGATTCTGTCGTCGATTTCCTCAGGCGTCATGCTTTGGAGCTGCTCGGGCGTGAAGAGCAGCGAAAGTTCCACATCCACGCGACCTTGACGCTCATCGAGGCAGACCTTGGTGCTGGTGAGATAAGAGCCAGCGAGTTTCACGAAATAGACTGGAATGTGATAGAATTGCAAGAAACGACCTGTGCCTGGGACAATAGGCTGGTTTTGTCCGTAAATCGAGCTCATGCCTTCGGGCGAAAAGGCAATGCAGCCGCCTTTCTTGATGATGGAATTCATGGCCCGCACGCTAGCCATGTCCTCGGCATAGTTTTTCTTCGGGATGATGTTCATCAGCCTGAAGACAAAAGCCAGATGACTGCGGAAAAACTCGTTGTAACCCGCCAAGATGTTGATGCGGCGCGGATAGGTGGCTTCCATCACAAAAGCGTGGTCGAGGCGCGAAAGGTGGTTCCAGATGACAAAGCATGGGCCATCGCACTTGTTGATGTTATCCTTAATGACATAATGAGGTTTATATTTCGGTGCCACAAAGCCGCTGATGACAACTCGATAGATGAACAGGAAAATCCTTCTTGGTTTTCCATATTTCCTTTTTGCAAGTTTCTGTTGCAGTGTAAGTTTCTTGGCCTTTTCTTTCATGTAAAGCGTGTGTTTCGTTGTGCAAATGTATGAAAAAAAGGAGTACGGCTTTTTAAATTGTCCAAAAGCGGAAATAAAGACAACGGAGGCAGTCCGTTTGGACCGCCTCCGTCTTTGTTATGTCGAGTGTTATTCAGGCTTATCTGCGTGCTCCGGTTGAAGAGTTGCCGCTTCTCGAACTTGATGACGAGCTGCTGCTTGATCTTGAGCTGCTGTTGCTCGATGAGGACGTCGCGCTGCTGCGGCTGCTTGAGCTAGATGAGCTGCTGGTTCTCGCCGAACCTGAGCTGCTTGTGCTGCCTGAGCGGTTGCTGCTCGAGTTTCCGCTGCTTGGACGAGCCGTTGTTGCGCTGCTGCTACTGCTTGAGTTGCTTGTGCGTCCTACGCTGCTACTTCCGCTGCTCGGACGGTTGCTTCCATTGTTGCTGCCAGATCCAACTCCACTGCTTGGGCGACTGGTGCTGCCTGAGCTTACACCGCTGTTTCCGCTATTCGGGCGAGTGGTAGCGCCGTTGTTGTTTCCGCTGCTTGGGCGGCTGGCACCGCTGTTGTTGCCAGCAGGGTTGCCGTTTGGACGGACCGTAGCCCCATTATTACTCGAGCCGTTGAAGTTGTTCTGGTTGTTGTTTCCAGCTCCGTTGCTGCTCATGCTTCCGGGGGTTCCGTTGTTGTTTGGTCTCACCGTGGCTTGACCGTTGCCACTTGAGCTAGGATTGTTGTTCCCACTGTCGTGAACGTGTGCGCCTTCGCTGAAGTTGTGCGTTGCAGGATAGCCACCGTTGTTGTAGTGGTAATGATAGGTGTGGTGAGCCGGGTCGAGGATGTGTGGCGCTGGTGCGGGACCTGCGAATCCAGGAGGTGGTGGAGGTGGCATTGGCGGACGGTAGCCGTCGTAGTAGTAACGGTAGGTGCCTGGACGACTATAGTAGCGTGGCACTGGAGCCAGATTGATTACAACATGGTATTCGTTGCGGGGGCCATTCCAACGGAAGGCTAATGGGTCGAAGTACTCGAAAGTGGTGAAGCTGTAGAGTTCGTCGCCAAGTTCGTAGTATGGCATGATAGTGTAGGTGTAGCTCGGATTCGGGCGATAGGCGGGAATGTCGATGGCTATTCTCTTGATTCTACCGGGGCAGACCTTGACACGCTTTTTTGCGTAGTAGTATCCGTCGTCAGGGTCAAGGTAGATGTACACATAACCCTTGTAACGGTAGTCTCCGATGTTCTGCACGTCGTAATAGACGGTGAGCGTGTTGGAGTAATCGTTGTAAGTCATCACCGGCTGTGATACCAAGACGAGTTCTGGAGGATAGCCAGTGGCTGCTTTCGCTGCGATGAATCCTACTGCCAGCAGGATGGTCATCAAAATGCTCTTGATTTTCATAGTTCTGTGATTTTTAAGGGTTAGACTTAGGTTTTTCTCTGACCTAACTTATGCCAAAACTGTGCCAAAATCACTTTTCGGTGACGCGCGATGTGCTACCGTAGTCAATATCAGGGTGTTTGCCAAGAAAATCGAGCATCATGTCGTTGGATGAACGGAAGGTTGAGGTTCCTTGGTCTTCGTGTTCATAATCAAAAACCGTTGACATGTAGCTGTTCATCACGATGGTATATTTTGCGCTCATATCCAATGGTTTACCATCATCTAAGGTAACATTGATATCTGTCATTTCGCCATTTTCGTCTTCGCTATAGGTGTATGAGCATCCCGAGCAATAAATCGGACCGCCATCGGTTGTATAACACACCTTCATGAGACGGATGATTTCTTCGCCACTCAGCGTGAACTGGATGATTTCGTTGTCGAATGGGTCGAGGGCGAAGATGTCTTTCTTGGTCACGGGACGCACCGAGAGCGTGTCGAAGCGCACGCCACCAGGGTTTTGGAAGCCCATATCGGCACCTGAAGTGGAGCGGATGGCATCGGTCATCAGGCAGCCAAGTTGTTCGTATGTACTGATCTCAGTGAGGTTGTTGCAAACCACGGTGGCAAAAAATTCATTGCTGTTGTATTCATTCACCATGGCTTGCACTTTTTCGTTGCGTTTTGGGAAATCGCGTACCGAGAGCAACTCTTCCTGTTTGTCGATGAGTTTTCCGTCTTCGAATGTCAAAGTGCTGAGGGTCACATATTTCACCTTGCTTTCAGCTTGTGTAATCATCACGCCATTGACGAGTTGCGTTTCGGCAACGCGAGTGTGCGTGTGACCACCGATGATGACATCGAGTTGCGGGAACTGCTCAGCAATCTCACGGTCCTCTTCATAGCCACAATGCGACACCAAGATAAGAGCGTTATTATCGTAGCGCAGGTTCATGTATTGTGGCAGCACTTCGGCAATAGGTCTAAAGTGCGCTCCTGACAAGTTTTTCGGGTGCGAGTCGGGCATACCATTAGGACCAAGTTGAATGGCACCTATGAAGGCAAGCTTCAAACCGTCTTTTTCGATGACGACGTACGGATTCACATTCATGTCGAGCGAATCCTCGAAAGTGACGTTGGCACAGATGAAAGGAAAATTGGCCCAACCCAACACCTTGTGGAGGCCACTCATACCACCATCCCACTCGTGATTGCCAAAGCACGAAAGGTCGAAACCGACTTCGTTCATCAGATTATACATCGGCTTGGCAGGTTCTTCGTAACGGTCGTTGACGGGATTGCCCGAGCGGTTGTCGCCAGCAGCGACGAGCAACAAATCGGGGTGAACCGAGCGGAGACTATCAATCAGCGCTGCGAACTGCGGATAGTTGTCGATGTTGGCATGTTGGTCGTTCACCGACGCGATATAGATCTTCTGTTGCTTGGGCTGGGAAGCCATTGACGTCACCGAAAACAGAAGCATCAGCGACATGATTGTAAAGATCCGTTTCATAGCTCAGGAAAATTTGACGTAAATTTTTGTGTTGGCACGCAAGGAACCATCGATGTCCAAAATGTTGCCGTAGGCATCGCGGACTTCAATCCGTTGCAAATCGTTGTTGAGTTTGTTGTCACGGCAATATACCAAAACTGCCGATTTCACCTTAGCGCCATAATAGGTTCTGACTTCGGTGTCGTTAACGAAAACTTTCATAGTAAAAGATTTATTTGTTGATATAAGGATGCAAAAATAGATTTTTTTTCAGTTGTCAAAACATTTTCTTTATTTTTGTGCTCCTTTTCTAGATATGGAATATAATCATTAAAATACTTATCATCATGAATATAGAAGGACGTAGAGAAAGCACAAACGTTGAAGACCGCCGTGGAAAAGGCGGTGCAGTTAAAGCTGGTGGACTTGGTCTGGGAGGAATCATCATTGTGGGACTTATCTGGTTGCTTACAGGCAAGGCTCCCGATGCTGAGATGGTTCAACAAATGACGCAAACCAATGCTACCGAATACACCCAAAGCGACCCGACGCAGTTCAGCGAAGAGGATCAGGAACTATTCAAGTTTGCAAAACAAATCCTTGCCGGCACCGAAGACGTGTGGACTAAGGAATTCAAGAAGATAGGCAGGACTTACGAACCACCGAAGCTCGTGGTCTTCAGCGATGCCGTCAACTCGGCTTGCGGCAATGCCACATCGGCAAGCGGTCCATTCTACTGCTCTGGCGACCAGTGCGTTTATCTCGACCTCGAGTTCTTCAAGAGCATGAAAAGCCAAATCGGTGCTGACGGCGATTTCGCCTACGCATACGTCATCGCCCACGAAGTCGGACACCATGTGCAATATCTTTTGGGCACCCTGAATGCCGCCCATCAGCAGATGGCACGTTACGGACAGAACACTGCCGAGTCGAACCAAATTAGCGTGCGTCTTGAACTGCAAGCCGACTTCTACGCTGGTGTTTGGGCTTACAACGATAACAAGATGTTCGGTTCACTGGAAGATGGCGACATCGAGGAAGCCTTGAACACCGCTTCGAAAATTGGCGACGACTATTTGCAGAAACAAGCCTACGGACGCACGATGCCTGAAACTTTCAACCACGGCACCTCCGACCAGCGCTCACGTTGGCTCCGCAAAGGTCTGAGAACCGGCGACATCAACCAAGGCGACACCTTCTCGCCTGCTTACAACAGTCTGTAATACAAACTGACAAGACAAAACAGAAAAGCCGCTCTGGAGCGGCTTTTCTGGTATTTGAAGGACAATCCGGGTCAAATGAACATGGTCATATAAAGCGGATAATAGATCACTCGTCCTATAGAGTCAACATTGAACTTGCTGAACACCATGGCACGCTCGATTTTGTCGCCAAAGTAGCCAAGAGCCGAATTGAGTGATGCATGAGCCTTGAAATTGTCGCCCGATTTCACTTCAATGACCGAAATCTTGCTGTTCTCTTGAAAGAGGAAGTCCAATTCCTGACGGCTGTTGTGGTCGTAGTAATGGAGGTCGTGCCCATGTCTTACCAACTCGGCAGCTACATAATTCTCGGTCAAGGCACCTTCGTTGATTTGGATGTTGCCATTGATAACTTGCCACTGGATGTTCTCTTTCCAGCACGAGCACAGCAAACCCGTATCAAGCAGAAAAGCCTTGTAGAGATTTCGTTTCTCAGAGAAGATGAAGGGCAATTCGAGGGCATTGGTGTTGTACGAAAAGTAAGCTGTGCCTGCGTCCTGGAGCCACAAAGCCGCATCTTCGAAGTCTTTACTTTTGGCCTTTGGATCCAAGTCATTGAAGATGAAACGTTTCTTTTCCTTACTCAGCTGAACAGGAATGGTGTCTAAAAACGATTTGGCTTTAACCTTTTGGCTGCCGGCATATTTTGCAATGTCGTCGCGATAGCTCTTCATTATTTTCTTTTGCTGGCGCAACGTAGCTGAAAAATCGGCATTGCTCATATATGTCGTCACCACTTGTGGCATTCCGCCAACAATGAGGTAGTTACGGTAATGGCGCATCATCTGCTCGTGGACGAAATCGGGCAACGGCTGACAATTCTCGTATGCTTCACGAATCATGCCAATCACATCTTCACTCACATTCATTGCCCAAAGAAATTCCTCGAAATCAAGCGGATACATATCAATTTGCTCCTCAAAACCTACAGGATAAGATGAAACGTCCTTGTAATTGATGCCTAACAACGAACCTGATTCTATGTAATCAAATTGGCCTTCTTCTACCAAGAATTTGATGGCTGTGCGTGCATTCGGACAACTTTGGATTTCATCGAAAAAGACCAAAGTCTTTCCTTTGACAAACGGCCCGTAACCCATTAGCGACAACTTGCTGATGATTGTTGCCGTATCACGTTTTTCTTCGAAAGCCAGTTTCGCCTTGGGGTCGAGTTCAAAGTTGACTTCGACAAAATGTTCATAATAAGTCTTCGCAAATTCACGAATGACTGTAGTCTTTCCAACTTGCCGAGCACCCTTCAAAAGTAATGCACTTTTTTCAGAAGAATTTTTCCAATTTAATAATATATTGATAATCTTTCTTTTAAGCATATAATTTCTACTTTTTTGCAATTAAAAAATGGTTAAAAACACACTTTTTTGCAACTATTTCGAGTGCAAAAATACACCTTTTTGCATATATTTTATGCTCTTTTTTCAACTTTTTTGCAAATATCACTTGCAGGCTTCTACAAGATTACCCGAATATCTCTTCAAAAGCCTTCCGATAGGCTTCCACTTTCTTGTCGAAAGCCAAAGGATAAGCTCGTGATGATGACGGCAAGCGATAAAGCCACAAACCCGCTTCGAGTTCGGTTTTACTGCCTACTGCTGGCAACTTTTCCACGCCGAAATGCTGGCACACTTCTCCCGTAGCCTTTTCGCCCATGGTGGCGATGGCATGGCACGATGGAATGTGTTTCAGCAAGGCACGGATATCTGTCGGTTCCACAATTTCAAGAAAAGCATCGGAAGCGTTGTCTTTCAGCCGACGCACGGCTTCGGCTGTGTCGTACAAGGCGATGCCTTTCTCATTGAGGAAATCCACTATCTCGTCCTTCTTGAAACATTTATTCGTTGCATCCACAAAATGGTTCTTGTCGGCAAACCACACCTCGCCTTCGATACGCCAATGGTCGTTGATGAAGTTAGGATAGTAAAAATCCATGCACCAACGTTTCTGCGGAGGAGGAAAACTGCCTAAAAACAAAACTTTAGCGTTGGAGGGCAGAAAAGGTTGTAAAGGATGGCGTTCAATCATAGATTTTATCTTACATTGGCCTTCAGCGAGTCGGCGATTTTCTTTTTCAGGTCGAAATACATCTGCTCGGTGTCGTTGCGTTTGTTAGGCTTGTAAAGGTTTGGGAACTTGCACGATTCCACATCGAACTTCAAGTTGCTGAAAGGACCGGAGATTTTCAGGCCCATACGCACTGGCAACGGCGTTTCCGTGACCGAAAGATGATATTCGCCCGTCTGGTCGAGGTTCATCCTACCATCAACGGTGACCTTATATTTCCCGATGGCGATTTGCGACGGCCAAAGGTCAATCTCATCCTTGAAAGCGGTGAGTTGCACATCGAGGCTGTCGATACGATATTCACCATCGCTGCTGACTTGCAGCAAATCAGTAATTTTCGTGAAGGCAAACTTGTCGTTGACACTAAGATTTTGGCCTTCGATGTCGGCAGCGGCACGCAAGGTGGAAATCTTCGGAGCGTAGTTCGACTTCAGGTTGGTCTGTGCATCGATATGGAACTCGGCTTGACCATCAAAGGTCTTCAGCATAGGCACCAACGTGTCGATATAGGGCACCATGTGGAGCAAATCGGAAATCTGCACGTTGAGCAAGTGGAAATCCATAGCCAAGAAGAGGTTGTTCTTTCGCGGTGACTCATACATAGCCGTCAGCTGCATCTCGGCGGCCTTGTTGGTAAAACCAATTTCCTGGAGTATGAGCGTGCCGTCTTTCACGGTCATGCTGCCGCTCAAATCGTTGAGGTCGAAATTGTCGTAAAGCGATTTCTTCGTCTTGATGCCAAAGGTGAAATCGATGCCTTCGGGAACCATGAACGGATTATCTTCCGCAGTTTCTTCCTTCTCGGTTTCCTGCTCATCATCATTGCGGCCAAGGCCACTCGTTAAATCCATGATTTCGTTGATGTCGAGCATGTTGGAAGTGAGTTGCATCTCACCTTTCATCAAGTTCTTGTGGTCTTCAATCCATTCCTTGATACCCACCACATTACCTTCGAGGCTGATGTCGGAATTGCCAATGCGGAATGTACTCTTGCGGAAACCCAGCTCATGCGAGTTGAACAGGAAGTCGATATTCGAAATATTGATTGGCTCGTCGATGCCATCCACCTTGACCGTTGCATCGGTGAGCGAGAAATCGGCCGTAGGATTCCACTTGTTAAGTATGTCGATCTTGTTCTTGTCTTGATGCACAGACGCGTCAACCGAAAGGCGATTCGTATTCAGCGAGTAGGACTGACCCATATTGGCCACCAAGTTCTTCGAGCTGAAAGTCACGTCTGCATTGAGGCCCGATTTCTGCTTTGCAGGTGTGTTGACCAGTGTGATGGCTGGAGTAGCAGCGTTCACCTTGATTGTATCGTAGCTCAAATTCAAGGCAGTCATGTCGAGGGCGGCATTGAGCACCATCTGTTCGAGTTGTCCCTTGAACTTGTCGGCATTGGCAGCAAGATGAAAACCATTCAAAGTGGCGTCGATGTCGTTGCCGACCTTAGCCTTCAAAGTGCCCGAAGCGAGGTCAACATGGGCTCCCGAACGATTCTTTCCCTTACGCGATGCAGGCAAGGTGAGCTTGACATCAAGCACGGGAGCACTGGCATGAATGGTGTCCATCTTGAAGTCGAAATCCTTGATTTTCAATGAGCCATCGGCAACAAGACGGTTGAGGTTGTAATCGTCGAGCGACTTCATCAGTTGGTCGAGAGTGAATTTCGCTTTCAGGTTAACATCGGTGCGACCTCCAAGACTGATGTTCTTGGGCAAGAAGCCTTTGATGTCTTTCATCGGCAAATCGGCTTTCACATTGAGGTCAATGGCCAAATCGTCGGTGACATCACTCACCAAGCCATCGGCATTCAAGTCGGTCTGGTTGAATCTGGCCTTCAGCTGATTGATGGTGACATCCGATTTCTCGTTGAGATTGAGGCTGACGAAGGCTTCCAAATCCACATCTGTGAAAGGATAAGGCAGCGAGGAAATGTTGACCGAGGCCTTGTCGGTGAGCACCTTGGCTGCGATAAGCGGCATCAGCGAGTCGTTGAAAACGCCCTTGACTTGTGCTTCGGTGATGGTGATTTTGCCTGAATAGTCGATGCCGCTCAGCGACTTTTGCACTTTCTCGGGCAAATAGGTCAGCACATCCTCAATGACTAAGGTGTTGGTTTCCACATCCAAGTCAAGATTTATATCGCCATTTTCGGCCATTCCAGCATCACCATTGATGTGAATCTGATAATCGTTCAGGCCAACTATGGCATCATCGAAATGACCCAAAAGTGTGGCCAAGCTAAAATTCAACGGAGCATGAAGCGAAAAGGCATCGTTGTCAAGATAATCTTCAGCAAGGGCGAGCGAGAAGGCGGGACTTGCCATTTCGAGTGTGCCATCCAAAATGTCGAAATCCTTCATGTTACCATCGAAGCCTAAAGAGAAATCATTCGCGAAAGCCTTGAGCGAAGGCGTAGTGAATGCCAAGGAAGCAACGCTCATTTCAAGATTGGCATCAATGTCGTTGTCGGTCATCTTGCCCTTCACACGAAGATTCAATTCATCTGTAGAGGTACGCATATCGGAACGCAAATCATTGTAAACGAGCCTCGTATCGTTCAGTTTCACTTCTTCAAGATCAACAAGATAATTGAACGACGAACTCGTAGAATCTTCACTGTCGGAAACGTTGAAAACATTCAAATTGCTATTGCCTTCCGCATCGAAGAACACATTCACGAAAGCATGGTCGAGGATGCATTGTTTCACCACGATTTCCTTGTCGTTAAGGAACCTTTTTGCATCGGCAGAGACAATCAGCTTGTCGATATTCGCCAAGGTATCAGAAGTACCCTCCATGGGATTGAGCAGGGCGACATGGTCAATTTCAAGCCCAATGTTAGGAAAAGTCTTGATGAGGGTCAAATCGGCCTTCTCAAGCTTTATTTCGCAGTTTACGAACTTGGGAGCGTATTTTTTCACCAAGTCAGTGAGTCTTCCCGACGAAGTAACCACCGCCACGGCAACAACAACCGCAATGAGCGCAAGCCCAACGATTGATGCCAAGGTGATGCCTGCTATCTTTAGTATTTTCTTCATGGCATCAGTCTGCTTTAGTAAAATAATGATAACTGCCGTAATCATCATAATAGGTCAAGTTGCTCGTATTCAGCGTGCTCACCGTATAGACCCTAGGAATGATTGAGCCGAAAACCGTAAGATGCTCTTGCGTAAGGATATTGCCGCTCAGCGTCCAGTTGAAAGGCTGGCCTTCTTCTTCCGTGATGTCGTCAGCCTCATCCCAAGTGATGCCCGTACCATCAGCGTTGTAACGTTCGAATACGGAACCTTCTTGCCATTTGCCATACAGCAAGGTTTTATTGAAATCGGTGCTGGTGCCATCGTCACAAGAAGCCATCGAGAACGCCAAGCTAACAAGGGCGACAATCATTATCGATAACTTTTTCATATTCTATGACTTTAAGGCGCAAAAGTACAAATAATAAAGCAACTTACAACATTTTTCATCCTCCCACCTTCACCCGCATTCCGTCGGAATAGGAACTGAATTCGGGTGCGTATTGGCACTGGATGAGGGCATAGCCGTTGCTGAGGTTGCCTTCCTTGGTGACGAACATGCTGTATTCCAACTGATGCGTGCCCTTGGGCAGATGCTCGATGAAAAATTCCATGTCGGTGTCGGTGTTCGATTGGTAGTACCACAGTCCGTCGTTGCCCTCGTAGCGTGAAACCTGCTCGATGGGTTCGAAACCTGCAGCGCGAAGGTCCTTCACGAAGACGAACGACATGTCTTGCTGGCTTTTGATGGTGAGCTTCACGGTTATCTTGTCGCCCACTTTCAAGATGCGATTCCCGACAGGAACCAGTTTCTTGCCATCTTCGTTCACGGTTTCCACAAACAGCTCGCGCTTGATGCTCATTCCAGCATCGTTCGACTTCACCTCGTCGATGGGAACGAAATACTGGCGGAACAAGCCACCCCAAACCAAGTGTGGTGTCGGGTTGTTGACGGTGAGCTGGCGCATCTCGGTGGTGACTTCGTTGGCGTTCCAACGGCGCTGAATGAAGCCCGTACCGGCCACGCCGCCTTGGGTGGAGATTTCAGTTCCCGGCATTTCCACAGAGCCCCAATGCAACGTCACGTTCTTGCCTTCCTCGTACCAATCGCTGCCACGCATGAGCAAGGCATAGATAGCATCGGCGGTAGAGGCTGAGTTTTCCCACATGTTGGTCTGCTTCTGTGTGAGCAGCCACACGCGTAACTGGTCGAGCATCTCCTGGTCTTGATCGATTTCGGCAAAGGCGGCCATGATATTGGCATGGGTGGCGATGTGCGACTCGAAAGCGAAGTATTTCTTCGGCCAGTACATGCCTATTTGTTCGTTCTTCTGCGCACATTCCTTGAACGACTGAATCATCAGTTTGGCAGTCTTCTCGTTGCCATTGCGATAAAGCACGATGGCAGCTTTCGACTTGTCGTTGAAATTGAAATTGGTCCATTCCTTGTCGAGACTACCGAGATAATACTGCTTGGCCGTGGCAAAGTCCTTGTCGGAATGTTGTTCCTTGAAGAAACTCAGGGCATAAAGTTCTGCCAAAGTTGTAGAGCCAATAGGCCAGTTCTTCTTGTATTTCTTCATCTCGCGATAGGTGTCGGCCACTTCGTATTCAAGATATTTGACGGCCTTTTCGCAAATTCTTTGGGCAGTTTGCTGGTCGGCACCACTTAACGACGACAAGGCACCCATCTTCTGCAACTTTCCGAAACCTGTCAAGATGTAGGTCGAAATCCATGGACTTTCGGGCATACCATCCATCCACGACCAACCGCCATTGTATTTCTGTTTCTTCTCAATCAGGTTGAGTGCTTCGGTTTGCTGTTGACGTAAGGTATTGATTTCAAACAAGGTGACAATACGCGAACGCTGTTCGGTTTCACTCTTGGCTTCGAGTACCCAAGGTGTTTCTTGCAGCATGATGGCCTTTAGGTCTTGGTCTTTTTCGAGCTGCGAGAGCAAGGCATCGGGTGTTTCGATTTGCCACTTCTTGATGTAAGCCAGGAGGTTCGGAATGTGGTCGGCGATGTAAGACGAAAGCGTATTGGCATAAAACACATAGAAAGCAGTTTCGGCGCGGTCGGTGTCAAGGTTAGCTAACGAAGGCAGCGACTGGACGGCATACCATACGGGGTTGGTGCTGAAATTGAGCGTCAGGCTATAGTCGCGCTCGCGGCTGTTGGGATTAGCGATGCAGTCGAAATCGAAAGTCTGTTCGGTCTCGGCTTTCACCGTGATAGGCAAGGTCTGGGTCATAAAGACCTCGCTGCTCAACACGGGCAAAAGGTGTTGCTCGGCATCGCTGAACTGACCCGCGTATGCCGTGAAGCGGAAGGCCAACAGGCTGAGGTCGTATTGCGAAGCCACCTTCCAGCGCACTTCCTGGCTGCGGCCTGGCATGATTTCCTGCATCGTGACGATAGCATCCGAAACCACCATGTCGATAGGTTCCATCGAGGTGGCGTCGAAGATTTCGAGTTTAGCCTTTGGCATGACGGCTTCATCGCCCGTGTTGATGACATTGGCCACGAACCAAAGTGTGTCGGTGTCGTACATGTAGCGCGGCATGTCGGCCATAATCATCACAGGCTTCGACGAAGTGAAGCTCTGCTGGTGCTGCCCCGTCTGACGGTCTTTGGTGTAGGCCAAGAGCATGAGGTTCCAACGCGTGAGGGCATCGGGCATGGTGAAAGTGAAGGTAGCGCTGCCATCGGCATTGGTGCGCAAGTTGGGGAAGAAGAAAGCCGTCTCGTTGAAGTTCTCGCGAATAGATGGCTCGCTGTTGACTTCTTCCTTCGGAGTCTCAGTTGTAAGTTTTGCCTGTGGTTCAATACTTCCTACTTCGTCCATTGCCACTGACGCATCAAAAGTATTATTTGCATCGTTGGCTACACAAGGCATCGGGGCACTTTCCTCGTAACAAACCATTTCATTGACTATTCCACCGCCAAATCTGCCTGCACCCTTATACATTCTGCGACCAAAATAAATGGCATCAAAGAAAGGCGCATCGGAAGGCAAAGTGAAATTGAAGAAGATACCGATATAGAAATAGTCGAGCGACGTGTTCGATGATGTAAACCTATGATTGTCAGACTCGAATTGACGGCCATAAACAGACGATGGCTTCATGCTGAAACTCCAATCATGGTAGGCAAATTCGTCAAGCGAGGCATCATACATGCCCGCCAACAAGGCGGCTTCCAAAGGATTATCCTTGTAGTCGGCGACGGTCACTTCCCAAGTTTCTTCGGCACCCGGAGTGAGCTTGTCGCGCATGGTAGCAAGTTTCACATTCAGGTCGAGGTTGTCATAAGGCACGCTGATGTTCACATCGTCGATTTGCACCGAGTTTTCCTTCACGAAAGCCGTTCTCAGCATCAGTCCGCCGCGGTCTTGTTCTCGCACCTTATAAGAGATAGTCTGTACGCCATCATTGATTTTCAGCCATTTGTCGAGGCGGATTTCATTGCCATGGACGAGTTGCACCCACATTTCCACATCTTTGGCCGAAGTGCCTAACGAGAAACGGATTTCGTCGCCAGGATGGGCTGTGGTTTTGTCGGTTTGGCTCCAAGTCATGGCGGTGTAAGGCATCTGCTTCGAACTGTTGCTGAACACGCTGAATTCCTTTGCGATATGCGCCAATGGGTCGTCCAGACTCGTCAGTTCGACATAATATCTGCCAGGATTAAGCGTTGCCTCACAGAATTTCACTTGACTGTCGGCCACCACCTCGTCTTGATAGACCAAGGTTTTGTTTTTCTTTTCATAGAAACTATAGTTCGGGAAGAGGCGTTCCAAATCGGCATCGCCAAACAACTGGCGGTCAAGTTTTCTCTCATGGTCGAATGCCTCGAAATAGCTGATTTGCCTGGCATCATCAAGGCGATAGATCTTGCGCGCAATACGGCTCTTGGCAGGTGCACCACTCATGTTGACAACTTCGACGTTATAGTCTTTCAATGCCGACTGTTCAACGATATTTGGAATATTTGTATTGATAGCCAATGAGTTATATCCAGCGCGAATCGAATAAGTATCGCTATGGGTCTCGCCTTGTGCGCTGGTGGCCGTCACCTCGATTTCGTAAGTAAATACGGGCTGCTGTTCGGGTTTGGTCTTCAGCGAAGGCTTGAGGTTGAAGGTGATGGCGAACTTGCCCGCTTCGTCGGTGCGTGCCTTGCCGAAGGCGATTTGTTCGTCTTCGACGCTCGGATAGTACCACCACCAGCAACGCCACGGAAACGAGGTCTTGCGCACCACGCGGTAGCTGTATTCCACATCGTCCAAGCCGAAACCTGCGTAGGCATCCACGCTGCCGCTGACGGTAACTTCTTGGTTGAGCTTGTATTGTTCTTTCGGACTCTCGAAATTCACCTCAAAAGTTGGGCGTTTGTATTCTTCTACGCGGAAACCCGTACTGCCATTGCCGGCTTGCAGACGGAAATAGCCGTTCAGTCTGTCGGTTGGAATGACGAACGAGCCGCTGAACGAGCCGTATTCGTCAGTCTCAAAGTCGGCTTCAGCGATTTCTTGCCAGTTGGCATCCATAAAACGGATAGTTTCTTCGAAATCTTTCACCAGACTCTTGTCGTTGCCTTGCGTGCGTGTCACGATGCCCTTGAAATAGACAGTCTGGCCTGGACGATAGATGGCGCGGTCGGTGAGAATGGTGGTGCTAAAGTTTTCGTGCTCAGCATTATTTTTGCTTATGTGGAAGTAATTCTCCGAAAGCAAGGCATCGTTGCCTTTGCGGAGATTGATGCAGAACGAATTGTCGCCATCTTGGCGGTTCAAGACGACCATTCCGTTTTTGTCCGATTTCTCGGTGGCGATGATATTGGTTTCGTAGGCGCGCTTCTTGTAGTTGTATTCGCGTTTGTAGAGTTCCACAGTCACACCTTCCACAGTCTTACCCGATTTGCGGTCGAGGGTGACGATGGTCATCTTCTCGTTTTCGTTGCTTGTGACGAAACTGAGGTTCGAGACTTGAAAATTCAAGGCCAGATTCTTATCAACATCTGCATTGCCTTTGCTGATGGAAGCGACAAGGTAGTAGATACCATTTTCCAAGGCTGGCAAGGCTATCAAGCTGCTGTGTTCGCGGTAGTCGGTTTCGACTGGTATGTCGAGTTCGGTTTCGGCCACAGCCTTACGTTTCTTGAGGTCTTTCAGCAAGTCTTCTTTCGGAAGTTCACTTAGCCTTTTCTGTTCCTCTTCGCTGACTTTCACCAATTTATAATAAGGTTTAGTCACGTTCTTGTAAATCAGGAAAGCGGGAATGTTTTCGTTGGGCAACTGCACTTGGTTCAGTTCAACATGGATTTGAGGTTCCTCTATACGGCTGATGATTTTCTCACATTTCTTTGCGCCAGCCGATTTTGGGAAGTCGGCAATGGCCTGTTCGCACATCGCCTTGGCATTCTTGAGATGGTCGAAATAAGTGCTGTCATCGCTGTTATCATTGTAATCACTGATGAGCTGGTCGGCAATTAGCGCGGTAATTTCGGCGGAGAGTTCATTTTGGCTGTGTTTGGCTTTCAGGTCTTCCAAGGCAGCCATGTATTTCTCGCTTTCGTTCAAGATATTGTTGACAAACTGTAAACGCTTGTAGTCGTTGAAAATCAGTACGTCTTCCTTGCTATTCTTGATATTGTAGGCAATAATCTGCTGGAAAATGCTGAGGCATTGTATGATGGGTGAATCGCTCGTGCCAAGGTCGGCCTTGACAAATTCATCAGCGGTGAGCCACCAGTCTTCGGTGTTCCAATCGCCTTGAATGTCGTCGGCAGTCGAAATTTCCTGATAGTATTTCGCCACGCGATGGAACATGAATTCGAACATCGTAGGTTCGTATTCAATGTAGTCGGTGACATTTTTTTTGCTCTCATACAGAGGAAGATAGTCTTTTGTGGATGCCTTTTTGAGAGCTTCGGTAGGTTTCAGAGCTTCGGCATAATGCTGGTTGATGAGGCGGCGATACGTTCCTTTGTCCCAATATTTCATCTCCACCTTACTCAAGTCACCATCAACTGACAAATTGTCGTTGATGGTCCAGCTGTTTTCGTCGAGATAATCGGCGTATGCCTTGGCCACTTCTTCGTGAAGTATGGCACGAGGCACTTCATCCAAGCGCTCAAACTGAGCTTCGGCATAGCGTATGAAGGCCTGCTGCGGGTCGTCTTCAACGGTGTATCGCATGATTTGCTGCCTATAGAGGATGGTCTTCAGCAACTGCACTTGGTTTTTGTCTTTCTCGGCCTGTTTCTCAATGGCGTCGAGTTCCTTCTCTGCTGTTTCGGGAAGGTCTTTGGTAAGATTTTCGGTGACTTTTTTCCACATATCTTCGTAATTGTTATTGTTGTCAGGCTTCGAAGGCGCACTGAAGGCGAACAGGCTGAGGGTAGTCAGGGCTGCTGCCAAAATGGCCGCCACAATGATGAGCTTTGTTTTCATATTTTAAAGTATTATTGGTTACATACGGAAAAGGCATATCAAATATTGTGCAAAAAACAACATGAAAACGGTGAAATATCCGAGACGTTTGTAGAGACGCACCGGCGCGTCTCCCTCAAAAAAGTCAGAACGCGTTATATAGCAAGTTGCCTTCTATCGCATTTGCCGTTCCGCCTGGTATTCCACAACCTTTTGCAATTGATTTCCACTGGCTTACAGCATCGCAAACCTGTCCGATTATCGCATTGCAATTCTTGATGTGAATGTTTTGCGCCACAGCACGGAAATCGTCAGCAGTGAAATCGGTCCATTTGCCATTAATCGACATCTGATGTTGCGAAGTCCATTCGCCTTTCGGATTATAGCAATACGAGATGTCGTAGGCTGGCGAGAGTGACCATTCGCCTTTCTTATTCATCAGGAATGATATGTTTTTAGTGTGGTCATCTTGATTCCTGGCTATCACATTGAAGACCATCCTCCTAAAAAGTTCTTCAGCCTGTTTGTACGGCAAGCGGAGGCGACGCATCACTTGAAACGCCTGTTCGTATGAATAGGCATGAAGCATCTTGTAATCGAAATGAGCCAAGCCACAAAGCGTCTGCGAGTGTAGTTTTTCATTGCCACCCAAACGGTCGAAACGCCGCGTCATGAAGTGCGCCCGTCCGTTTTCTTCGAGGATACGACATTCCATCATCTCAATGCCAGCGTTTTTTGCCATCAAATAATAGGCGTATTCAATACGGCCATAATGTTTCGGATCGCCAAGCGAAGCATTTGTCACGCCATCGAGTTTCAAAAGCCAATGTCCGAAACCCTCGGGAGCATCGAGCTGACCAGAACGGACTTCACCCGTGTTTTCGTTGAAGGCGACGACGGCTTTTGCCCGTTGACCTCCTGCCGAAGTCCCAACCTTTATTATATTGGCAATTGCCTCTTTCCTGTTGTCATTCAGATTTGCATTGAGTTGCGTCTTGCTATCCATCACCTCTCTCGCGATTTCGACCAAAGAGCTGATTTCGAGTTCTGACTTTTGTTCAAGATGAACGTCTTGCGCCGGGACGAACTCCAATGCCCCCATGCTGCGTTTCCCTTGATAGCAAAGCCGTTCAACGGGATTGGCAAATGTACGTCCATTCATTGCCAGCCACTTGTCGAGCAAGGCCTTACCGTATGCATCCGGCAAAGCATCGGCCAGAAGTCCGGGCAAGCCGAGGAATGTGTCTTTACTCAAATTGCCAAAAGAAAAAATCCTGTCACCTAAGGGCATCATCAATGGCGAAAGTTCCAAACCGGTTGATTTGAAATCATCATCGTATTCGAACAATGCCGACTGTCGGTTTTCGTCCCACATCACGGCTCCGACATATTTGTCCCAGATAAAAACTTTAGCGAGGTTCACCATTCCGATTCAGTATTTTTGCCTTTCACACTTTTCGTCGCCCTTTCACGGACTTTCTCCCCATCAAGAATTCTTGCGTAGGCCGTCGGGCTGATCTGCCTTTCCTGAAAAAACACCTCAAGCAGGTCGAGACGGTTCATCGCCCGAAGCACTTGAATAAGCGTCATCAGCGAGCAGTTGTGTCCGTTTTCAAGGCTGCTCAGCGCAAAAACCGAAATACCAGCATTTTCGGCCACATCCTTCTGTTTGATGTTCTGCTCCAACCGAGTTTCCTTCACTTTCCGCCCAATCAGGGCAAGAAGCGCAACATCTGTCAACGAATAAACATCCATATAACTTTATATATCTCAATATTTAGGCTGCAAAAATAGAAATTATTTTTGATATAACTAAATTTATTTTCCAAGAGACGCGATAAATCGGCGTCTCTACAAACGGATGGCGTTTGGATTATCATTCCACCTTGTAGAGACGCGCCATGGCGCGTCTCTACCTCATTTTAATGACGGTGTCGAAGGGGCGATTCCTATACAAAACAAATTTCCATGCGTAAAGTTTTTGCCATTTCCAAAAACGAAAAAGGAACACGCGAAATGTTTTCGGTGTCCCTTTTCGTCCCTCAATGAGGAAACCCGGCCAAGGTTCTGAGATAAGTGTTTATGCAATTTTTGCTCTTCGCTCGGAATTTACTGTTGCCATGTTTAACAAAGGAAAAATGAAGGATTTTTCAATTCTTCTTGAACATATTGTATGGAAAAAGCAACAACGGATCTATCTTTTGTTTCAACAGCTTTATCCAAGAAATTAATATAAAACGCAACACTTGGATATTTTTCTTTTACATCTAACAATTGAGACTTAATTTGAAAGATTTTTTCATACTCTTCCTGGTGCAATCCATCATTATTAAACCTTTCCAATATACTTTTTCCTCCAAGAATCGGTATTTTTGAATTTTGAATGACAGGTCTTTCTTTGCTCTTAAGGACATCAAACATCTGATTTACAGCATTGCTTAAAATTCCATACGGAGTGATATCTAGTACTTTACTAATTGTCCTTTCAGTTGCACCGATTTTAGCAATTTTCACATCAGCCATATAAGTAATAGCTGCTTTTTTCACATCAGCCCCTCTATCTATTGCTTTTAATCTTATTTCTTTGCGATTTTCGATAAACACAACAGAAACCCGTTGGCGGAATTAAAGTAGTGCATATTTAATATGGCCAATCGGTTTGTTGT
>CALBNP010000157.1 GCA_937896505.1 uncultured Bacteroidales bacterium
CTATCTCCAAAGGATTTCCTTGGCTTCCGTCACCCTTGCCCGAACGCCATGAGCGCACAGGACGGCCGCCCCAGTCGCTATGACCTGTTGCATCCTTGACGTATATGGTAACAGGGCAATTAAAAAAGGGATTTACTCCCATTAGTGGGCGATTGTCACCCAAATAAAACAATTCGTGCAATTCTACACAGCCCGAAAAAGCATAGTCATGAATTTCGTTTATCGTACCCAATATTAAGACAGATCGTAAATTTACACATTGATAAAATGCGTTTTTACCTATTTTCCTCACAGAACTTGGAATAGTAACGGAAAGTAAAGATTGACACCCGGAAAATGTAGATTCACCAATTTCTGCCAGCTCATGCTCAAAATACATCGTTCCCATACCATTCTCATAAACATTGAGTATGCAGTCTGTCGTGCCCGACACCCTACCGTCAGTAGTTGTGTATTTCAGTTTATGTGTTTCGGGGATTGCATGGATAGCGCCGCCGAAGTCATAATGATTCCTGAAATCGTTGAGACGGGATACATCCCTGACATAGACACTAGTAAAAATATCGAAGCAATCCTCTCCAAACAAAGGAGATCGGCTAGATAGGAAATAGACATACATTGTTTCCGGTATCAGAGTTTCGAGATGTAGTAATCTTAAAAAAGCCGTATTTCCGACATGCGAGACATCCCCAATTATAGCTACCCTGACTAATACATTGCAGTCGTAGAATGCGTAATGCCCTATCTGAGTCTCACTACCACCAATAGTAACTTTCCGCAATGCATCGCAGTCTTGGAAACAACTCTCGCCAATGGCCAAATCGGGCGCACAGTTCCTCAGGTCAATCTCCTCGCATGAATTGTTCCAGTAGAAGGCTTTCTTTCCTATTGTCCTCAACGATGTAGCCCTGCTGAAGTCAAGGAGGCTGAAGTCACTCGAATAGAAGCAAAACTGAGGAATTTCCGTTACCGTAGGACCAAACTCCACTGCCAACCCCATGAAATCGCCCTTGAAGAACGGAGCATAATCTATCTTATCATTATCCTGCTCTTGGTACGTGAGGTTTCTGCCTATATAGGCGTTTTTCAGACCACCATTCCATGAGAATGCTCCAAAACCATTTGTGGTGCGATAGCAGAACAGTTCCTCATTGCCATCTTCCAATACGACTGTGTGCAATACATTTTTGTTGTCTTCCAAAGCAAACGCTTCCAAGACCCTAACTGTATTTGGAATAGTGAATTCCAGTATCATATCAGCGTGGCTTTTAAACACTTGTTCTCCAATGGCCACAACTGTGTAATCATTTCCATTGTAAGTAACCGTTGACTCTACCCTGTTTATAGGAAAAGCGTCAGACGTGAAATCCACTAAAACTGCGCAATTTCCACTAACAGATCGTGTCGTGTTATTCAAGCCGTACCAGTAATCCTGATACAGTTCATAAATTCCTCCATTTACAGTAACCTGTCCAAAATAGGTTCCACGACGTTCACCATAAAGTGCCCATGCACTTGTGCAGCACATCACAAATGCTGCGGAGAGTAAGAGTTTAAGAATGTTTCTTTTCATGAGTATTTCGTTTATAAGTTTTTACAGATGATGATAAATTTCAAATTTCGGGCTGCAAAAGTACGGAAAATTCGGTTTGTCTCCACGTATCGCGCGTATCTTTTTATCAATTTATCGTCAACCCATCTGTATCATTTATGCGCAAGGCGCATTTATAATTTCTGTATAATCTGTATAATCTGTAGTTTATTGAAAATCAATGTAATCAGCGCAATCAGCGGTTCCAAAATTTCTTAAATCCCCCGCTATTTCCCGAAGTCAACCTTCTTAAGGTCATGATACGTCTCAGTGCTGTCGTCAGCATAGGTCACGCGCACGGCTGGCACATTGTTTTCCTTGATGAACTCCACTTTCTTCAGACCGAAGAGGGTGACGCTGCTGTCGTCCTGGTTGGTGATTTTCAAGAATGCAATGCCGCCACCGTCAATTACGATGCTCGTCACACCCGAGCCGCCGTTGTCCTTCAGGTAGGCGCGGAATGGGTCGATGCTGAGGCTGCCGACTTTGACGAACTCGCCGCCTTGCTGCTTGTACAAGCCTGTCCCCGTAAGTTCGCTGGCTTGGAAAGTGCCTTTCAGGGCGAAGCTGCCGACGGTCTGCTCGGATGCGGTGATGTTGACGGGGACGTTTGTTGCCGGGGCCACAGGCGTTGCCGTAAGCGTGAAGCCGGCGGCATCCGTCTGGTTCCTGAACAAATATGGCTTGCCCGCCTCGATGTTTTCGGCTACTGAAAGGGTGAGGATGCCGTTTTCCGCATCCACATTGTCGATGGCGAAGAACACGATTCCCGAGTGGCTCGAAGGCACGAAAGGCAGGGTTATCGTTCCCCATTCGCCGGGTTCAAGCGCGCCGTGGTAGCCGTGCCTCGGTGAAACCACCCGCCGGATAGTTCGCCAACGAAGTGCCGATGAACGGCTTGTCGTTGTCGGTGAGAAGAAGGGACTTTGCATGTAAAGCGTTACAAAAAGCAAAAGCCCGCTGTCCGACTGATGGTAAGGATTGGAAAGCAATTGATGTCAAGTGCATGCATTGATAGAATGCATCTGATCCTATACTCGTGACACTCTCAGGAATGGTTATTGAAGTCAATCTGCCGCATGTCATAAATGCATCTGTTCCTATACTCGTGACACTGTTTGGGATGGTTATCGAAGTCAAATTCTGGCAATTATGGAATGCTTGGCATCCAATACTTGTGACTCACGCCTCGTCCTATGGCAACAAACTTCAGATTATTGCAGTTTCGGAATGCTTGTTCACCCATAGAAGTGACCGAGGCAGGTATGGCGATAGTTACCAGTCCGTCACATTCTCTGAAAGCCTCATTGCCTATCGTCTCTACAGAGTTGCCTAACGAGATTTCCGTCATATAGTCCATCCAATAGAAGGCAGCATAGCCGATAGTTTTCACCGAGTTTGGCAATGACATGCTCGTAAGGTTGGTTTTATAGAAAGCCCAATCACCGACTTGCGTGACCGGTCCGTTAAACTTGATCACGCCCTTGCCATCATTGTAGGAGTTACTTTGAATAGTGGCTCCAAAGACGTTATCTTTGTAAGGAACTGTTACATTACCATCACGCGATGTGTACCATATTTCATTGTCTGGCGGTGTTCCAAGTCCTGCCCAAGTTGTCATTGTGCAGCACATCACAAATGCTGCCGAAAGTAAAAGTCTTAGAATGTTTCTTTTCATGAGTATTTTGATTTTAAATTCTCATCAAGATTAGATATGGATTTTGGGCTGCAAAAATACGGATTTTATGGTGGACATGCTTACTTTTCCTTCACCTCGATGATGCCATCGCGGTTGCAAGCCAACACGATGTGCTTGTACTCGGTCTGCCCTTCAAACAAGCATTGAATCACAAAATGGATGTAATACACTTTCTTTCCGATGATTATGGAATAGTTGGTGTCTTCCCACGAGGCTTGTAGCGGGATGTTGGGATTGTCCATCTTGCGCAGGAATTCCGTGATGTTGAAACGTATGTTGTCGTTGATGCCGTTGAGCGGGAAAGGACTTGCCTTGGCGAGTTGGTCGCGGTGCAATTGCACTTTTTTACGGTAAAGGATGATTTTCTCGTCGTTACCGCTCACCATGTCGAAGAGTTGGGTGCGTTGCCGTGTCTTGAGCACTTCTTCAGGGACTTTGTCGTTTTCTACGAAATCGAAGCTGTCCTTGCTCCACCCAATTTTCTGTTTGTTGATGCGGAAAACGGTTTTCGTGTCGTAAATCCTGGAACTGAGACGCTTTGCGAAAATCATTCGTAACAAGTCTTTTATCCTGTCCTTGAACATGTAGCTGATGACCAAGGCCACTAAAAACGGGAAAGTGAAATTGCCGTATTTCTGTTGGAAAAAGAAAGAGGTGACTGTAGCGAAAAGCATGGCAATGCCCGCTGTAACACTATAGAAAATCTGCTCAATCAGGAAAGTGTTGTGGCTTTTGTTGGACTGAAGGAAAAGGTCGCTTTCGGCGAATTTTTTCAGTAAGCTGGCATGATAGACGAAACGCCCGTTGCCATCGTCGCTTTCGCGATGTATGCGAAGGTAGTTCTGTGCGCTTTTGTATTCTTTTTCGGCGATAAGTATTTCCTTGAAAATCGGTTCAAGTTGTTGGTATTCAGTTTGATGATGAAGACGGACAAATTCGCGCAACCGATAACCGTATTGTTCCATGATGTTGCTCAGAAACTCGTCACCGTAAGTGTAAGCCTGTTGGATTTGTGGGTCGATGTCGTTGCCAATCGTATCTTTCAGCTGACGGAATTTTGCAAGGACTTTTGCTATATCGTTCAGGAAATCAATCGTTTCTGGACGTGTGTTTGGATTGTTGTCTTTTGCGATGGCGTTATAGGCTTCGCGCGTGGCGCTTTTCGTGATGGCGCAATACATCTTGATGGCGTGCAGCAACGAGTCCATGTTTTCGAGGTGTTTCTGAATGACCTTTGTGTTAGTCTCAATCAGTTGCCAAGGCAAGAGCGTGTCGTCGTTGGCCAGGTCGTGTAACTTGTAAGACGGTGTGATGAGCCTCACGCCCGACTTGATGTCGCGGTAGAAATTCTCTTTCGAGTATTTGCTTTTGTTGATGTCGAGACTGTTAGGCACGAAAATCCACGTGTTCATCACGAAATCGTTGACATTCAAAATGTTCTGGTTTTTCTTCGCAATGAATCCGACCTTGAATTCCAAGGTGAATTTATCGTGGATTTTTGTCTGTAGATCAATCATCTGTGGCAAATAAAGAATTAAGAATTATGAATTAAGAATTATGAATTAAGAATGATGAATTAAGAATTAAGGGGACTTCTATTTTTAGCATTTTTGCGCCATTCCTCTGAACTTCGTGAAGTCC
>CALBNP010000158.1 GCA_937896505.1 uncultured Bacteroidales bacterium
AGGTAAGCCTTCAGGAATTCATCAATCTGGCCATCCATCACGGCCTGCACGTTTGAGGTCTGATAGTTGGTACGGTGGTCTTTCACGCGACGGTCGTCGAAAACGTAGCTGCGTATCTGTGAGCCCCATTCTATCTTCATCTTTCCGGCTTCAATCTTGTTCTGCTCTTCCATGCGGTGACGCATTTCGCGGTCGTAGAGTTGTGATTTCAAGAGACGCAGGGCGTTTTCCTTGTTCTTCGGCTGGTCGCGGGTTTCGGTGTTTTCGATGAGGATTTCCTCTTCTTCGCCCGTGTAAGGGTCTTTGTATTGGTAGCGCAGACGCACGCCCGATTCCACCTTGTTCACATTCTGGCCACCAGCACCGCCGCTGCGGAAGGTATCCCACGAGAGGCGCGACTGCTCGACAACGATTTCGATGGTGTCGTCAATCAGCGGGGTGACGAAAACCGAAGCGAAGGATGTCATGCGCTTGCCTTGGGCGTTGTAAGGGGAGACGCGCACCAAACGGTGAACGCCATTTTCGCCTTTCAGATAACCATAGGCATAATCGCCTTCCAGTTCCATCGTCACCTGCTTGATGCCGGCATCATCGGCTTCCAGAAGGTTTGCGATGGTGAGTTTGTATTTGTGGTCTTCGGCATAACGCATATACATACGCATCAGCATCTGTGCCCAGTCTTGGGCTTCGGTGCCGCCGGCTCCGGCGTTGATTTTCAGCACGCAGCTCATCGGGTCGGCTTCTTCGCGAAGCATGTTCTTGAATTCCAAGGCTTCCACGATTTGCAATGCTTTGTCATACTGCTCATCGACTTCCTCCTCGGTGGCTTCGCCTTCCTTGGCGAAATCAACCAAGACGGCGAGGTCGTCGTAAGCTTGCTGGGCTTCGTTGTAGCCGTTAATCCACGACTTCACTTCGCGCATTTTCTTCATCACCGCTTCGGCTGCCTTAGCGTCGTTCCAAAATTGCGGGTCTTGTGTCTTTTCTTCTAGTTCCTGGGCTTCGATGGTACGTCTTTCGACGTCAAAGATACCTCCTCAAGGACTCAGTCCTCTTACATAAGTCTTTCTGTTGGTCTAAAGTGATCATTGGTGTTATGTTTGATTTAAAGATTTAAAATTCAAATATTTAAAGATTCGTTTTGGTTTGTCACAATCTGCTGGAATGTTGAGATGCACGGTGTGAGTCGCTCGTTCCGACAATCAAAACCATTTCTGAAAAAACGTGCAAAAATAGGAAAAAAACGGGACAAGGCAGTAACTTAATGAATGGCTGAGGCTATGGCAAACAAAGGATAGTTGGTCATCCAGTTCTGTTCGCGGTAATCCGACATGGAAAATCTTACGCCTTTCAACCCCTCGTTTTTATCCACAAAAGCATGAAGGCTTTTGGCTTGCAGGTTTTCTTCCGCTTTCACTTCGATGGGTGTGATTTTGTCGTTTTTCTGTACGAGAAAATCGATTTCGCCTTGCGAATTGTCTGCCGACCAATAGTAAATATCCAAATTCTTGACGTATTTAAGTTGCTGAAGGACATATTGTTCCGTAAGCGCACCTTTGTAGTCGGTATAAAGCGAGTTGCCATCTAGCAGGGTCTTGGCAGAAAGCCGGTTCATGGCACCCAAAAGACCGATGTCGAGTGTGAAAAGCTTGAAAGCTGCAAAATCTTCGTAGGCCGACAAAGGCAACTGCCCTTTTTTCGTCCGGTTGACTTTATAGACAAGGCCTGCATCTTGCAGCCATTCAATGGAAAGTTCAAAGTCCTTTGCCCGCGCACCTTCCTTTATGGAACCGTAGATGAATTTTCGGTTTTCTTTCGCCAATTGCCCCGGAATGGACCGCCATACCATACGCAGTCGTGGCACTTCATTAAGCGGTGCGTGCTTCGAGAAATCGCTCTCATAAGTTTCGATGATGTTTTGCTGAAGTGCCCTTGCCGTTTCAAAGTTTTGGTTTTCGACAAACGACATGACCACTTCGGGCATTCCGCCAATGAAAAAGTATTGCCGCAGATAGTTTTCGATTTTCGAATGGAAGGCTTTCATCATTTCCCAATCGGAACTGGCGACAAGTTCGGCCAATTGCTGTTGACCAAGAGCTGACAGAAATTCCTGAAACGACAAAGGGTATAATTGCAGGAAATCCACTTTGCCGACAGGGAAGGAATCGTTGTGATGCATGGCGATGCCAAGCAGTGAACCAGCCGCAATGATTGGATATTGCGGAGCCTTTTCGTAGAAATATTTCAGTGCGGTGATGCCGCGTGGCGATTCTTGCAATTCGTCAAAAAGAATCAAAGTGTTTTCGTCAATGACGACACCCGTCTCCAATTGCAAAGCCAGGACGATGCGGTTGATGTCGAAGTCTTTCTCGAAGATGTTTTTGAGCAGTTCGTTGTCCTCAAAGTTAATATAGACGTGTTTCGGAAAGGCTTCTTTGGCAAATTGCTTCATCAACCAAGTCTTTCCGACTTGCCTTGCACCTTTGATAATCAGTGGCTTGCGGTTTTTCTTGTCTTTCCATCCGTAAAGTTGTCTGATGGCTTCCCTATACATTTTCAATCGTTTTTACGCTGCAAAAGTAACACTATTTTTTGAATAAAAAACAAAAGTGCGCCTGAAAAGTGTAGTGAAACAACAAAAAGTCCAACTAAAAAGTGTAGTATAACAACAAAAAGTCCAACTAAAAAGTGTAAATCGATGTTATTGGATGCGTTTGTAGAGACGTAGCGGCTACGTCTCTGTATTTAATTTAAGGTGCAAAGTAAGAAAATTTCCTGAGTCTGTAATAAAAGCCTACCTTTGTTGTCTAACATGGCAAACGTTGCAACGGAATGAAGAAATTATTAACGGCAATTATGAACAACGACAAAGAACATCAGTTTGAAATCTTGGTGCAACAGCACAAACGGACTATCTACACGGTCTGTTACATGTTTTCGAGCGATAAGGCTGAAGTTGACGACCTCTTTCAGGAAATCCTCATCCGGCTTTGGAATGGTTTCGACCATTACGAAGGGCGCAGTTCTGAACGGACTTGGGTCTATCGGGTTTCATTGAATGCGGCCATCAATCACGACAAAAAGGAACGCCGGCGAATCAAGACGGTCCCGCTGACGGTTGACATCGACCCATACGAGGCCGACGACCCTTCGACACAGCAAACCCGTGAACTGTACGACCGCATCTCGCGCCTCGACCTTATCGACAGAAGTCTTGTCCTTTTGTGGCTTGAGGGTGTGAGCTATGACGAAATCGGTGCCATCATTGGCATCACGCCCAACAATGTAGGCGTCAGGCTGACGCGCATAAAGGAAAAACTGGTGAAAATGTCAAAAAATCAATGAAAGGGAAACAACATGGAAAATCAGGAAAACAACCAGCAATTTGAGCTTGAACAGCTTAAAACCCAATTCGCTACTTTGCAACAGCAATTCGACCGTCAGCAAATCGTCAATGACAAGCTGATGAAGTCGTCTATCAAACAGAATCTGAGTTTTTATAAACGATACCAATGGGTCGAAATCATTGGCTATCTTGTTGTGGCGGTTCTTGGCCTGTTATGCATTCGGTGGACATTAAATGATCTGGGAATGAAGCTGTTTTGGGTTTCGTTTTGCACAGTCTGTTTAGCCATCGAACGATTACTATATCGTAAAATTAAAGTTAAATCGTTTGAAAACAATGATTTACTTACATTTTTAGAATGCGCAAGAAATACAAAAAAACTATTTTCGTCCTACATTGCGATGAGTTCTTCTGTCGGTATTATTATCATCTTCGGATTCTTCTTATCTTCGTTGGGTAAGGAACATGGCTTGCCTGATTTATGGACAGTTCTCGCCGCTTCTGCTCTGATAATAGCATTCTTTGTTTGCGTGGGAATCATTATTGTTCGCTATGTCACAAAGCCTTGTGATGAGATTATCCGTCAAATTGAAAACTATGAACCTGCCAACGAAAAGGAAGTCCGTACCGATAAAAGCCAGAGACGTTTTTTTGCAGTTATGATGGTCGTGTTTCTGGGACTTGACATTTGGGGTTGCTGCATTATAGCCTCAAAACTGAAATTTGCACCATGGAATCGTAGCACCACCTATGAGAGGAGTGCGGATGACTTGGCAGTAGGAGGAAGCCTTGAAATCTGGGAAGTACGTTCTGAAACGACTGTAAACGACAGAACTTCCTATCGCGATGACTTGCCATTTCAGGAAAACGACTCCGTCGTGTTGAGGCTTGATTCCGACACCACTAAGCAGGCTGTGTTGTACGCCTTGGGAAAAACAACATCGGAAGGACCTGCCATCAGTTCGGCGGTGCTTGGAGGAAAGCCCATGGTGAAGAAAGTTGTGCGTGGACCATATTTGGAAGGTACAACGAACCAAATCATTACTTTCTTGACCCCTGAAGCTTCTGTGCTTTTCCGCAGATTTACAGAGAATTGCTTGCTCAATGGGAGAAGCGGAGCAGTGGTTTTGGATGGAAAGGTCTATCAAACCTGGAAAGTGACCGGAGTCATCGAAAACGGAGCGTTCTTTGTCAAATTGGATGCCTCGGAAGCTGAAACGGATGCGTTCTGCAAAACCTTATTAAGGCAGTGATAGTTGTACCATTAGGTGCTATTTGTGTTACACAGTAGAGACGTAGCACGCTACGTCTCTACCGTTTTTTTCTGTTAAGCAAATAACAAAATCCATATTTTTGCATTCCTAATTTATCACATTATGAAACGATATTTCCTGATTTCCTTGATGTTGGCTTTTGGTCTCGCCAGCATTCTCACAGGTTGCAAGAAACCTGAAACCGACCCGTTTGTCGAATTTGAATCTAAACTGAAAGAATTGCCCAAAGTAGTTTCCGTCACCAAGGAAGAAACAGCTGATTTCACGGCAAAATACAAAGTTTTCTTTGAGCAGCCCATCGACCATGACGATGCTTCTGCTGGCACTTACAAACAGTTGGTTTACGTCTTTCTGAATCATCCGGATAGCATAAATGTTTTGGTTACAGAAGGTTATCATGCTTTTGACGCACAAAGGGTTTCGGAATTAGTGCCAATGTTTCATGGCAACCAGATTGTGGTAGAGCACCGTTATTATGGCGAGTCGAAAATTGATGACGACACTTACCGTTATATGAATGCCGACAATTCGTGCGACGACTTGCATGAAGTCGTGACTTCGTTGAAGCAGTTGCTTTCGGGCAAATGGATTTCGACTGGTGCCAGCAAAAGCGGCCTGACTTGCAACATGTACCGTGCCTGGTATCCCAATGATGTTGACGTTACCGTGCCTTACAGTTCGCCGTTCTGCATCGGGCGCTATGATGACCGCGCAGCCCATGCAATTGCAGAAACTGTTGGAACACCTGAAGATAGGGCAAAAATGACAGCTTTCCTGCGTGAATTGTTGAATCGCCGTGAAGTGATGGTTCATAAATTCGATTCGGTTGCCGCTCTGCAAAATATCGAATTTCATATCCCTACCGAAAAACTTTGGGACTTGCATGTCATGGATTACCGTTTCGCATTTTGGTCGTATTCATACGACATCAATGATATTCCAGCACTTGATGCTTCGGATGATGAAATCTTCAACTACATTATTGATATAGATGGTCCAGAAGCTTGGGACCAGAATTATGAAGTCTGCCAATACTACATTCAGGCTTATATGGAACTGGGACATTGCCAGTTTTGCACGTCTGGCCTTGAGGATTTGCTCATCATCGATGATTACATCCTTGACGACTATTTGAAATATGTGTATGTCCCTGAGCTTGTCGGCGACAACTTTTCGACCGCCATGCACGAAAAGGTGGATGCTTTCCTTAGAAATACCGATGCGAAATATATGTTCTTATATGGCAGTAACGATCCTTGGCTTTATGTCGGCATCGGTGAAGAATACTTAAATAGCGACAACATTGTGCGCTATGTCTTGCCTGGCGGCGGGCACGGCACCAAGATTGCCAATTTCGATGC
>CALBNP010000159.1 GCA_937896505.1 uncultured Bacteroidales bacterium
GTCGCTGAAGTACGCCAGCATCTCTATCAGGCTGCTGAATTTGGAGAAGTCTATCCCGATGTGACAGTCAGCTTTACGCTATCTTTCCGAACTTCAATTCATGTTCCAAAAGTTCGTAGCAATACAGCGGACTTTGATAGTATAGTCCCGTTTCGGTATCCTGGAGTTTCTTGAAAAGCATTGAAGAATAGAGCGTGTCAAGTGCTTGCTGAAGGTTCATCCCTTTTTCTTGTACAAGACAGACTATCAGTTCTTTGGCAATCAAATCCTTGGCATATTGTATATCCATAGTCAGATTTTTTTTAGATAGTCCAAAGCTTTCTCTGAACCAAAATAATATTGATTGTTGAGATTGGTGTATTTCAGTTCCTCGGCAAGTTCGTTTGAAGTGATTCTCCCTTGGATAAACCTGCGAAGTTGGTCGTACACACCGTCATTGGCGACAGGACCATAAACAATATCGTAATCGTGAATGAAACTGTTTTTCGTGGCATACCTGTTTTTGGCAATAAATTCAGCCCATTCGGCAGTTGCACCTTCAAATCTTTTTGATTTGATTGTCGGGTCACAGAATGCTTGGTCGTCAAAAGAGAATCGGGTTACGATGGGAGAGCATTGGTTGTCGTTTCCATCTTGTAATGAAATAATCTTGACACGCCTTTTCGCCATTTCGAATGCCTGCTCGCAAATGTCAGTCAAATAGAATCCTTGTCCAAAGTCTTTGTTTTTTTGGCCAAGCGTAAGGTCGATTTTTTCGATTTCGACATTGGAACCGTGGTACAGTGTAATCATGCTCCAAGTCCTCCTCCGTTACGTTTGCACACTAAGATGACATCATCGATTGCATCATCAATGGAAAGAAGATGCTCGGCAGAATAATAGTCGTCAAGAAATTCAATTCCTTGATAGCGCCGCAAATAGGAGTATGCGCCTTGCAACGACAGCTGGAACTTTTCGGCAAAGTCGTTGATAACATAGATAAGATATAAGGCTTTTTGGCCAAGTTCCTTTTCCGACATTTTTTCACAATGTTTTGATTGACGCTGCAAATTTACACTTTTCATTCAATAATTTACCATTGGTCAAATCCGTTTTTATCAGTTTTTCATGATAATTCCTGAGGCCAACAGACATAGTGCTTGAAACACAACTTTAATAATAGCAAGTCATCATGTAAGTAATAGGCGTTATTAAATGTTCAGTAGCCCCAAAAGAAAACCGCCGTAATTCGTTGATTTTATTTGAATTACGGCGGTTTAAAAGTTGCCCAACCAGGATTCGAACCTAGACTAACTGATCCAGAGTCAGTTGTGCTGCCATTACACCATTGGGCATCGAAATCGGCGGCAAAGATACAACTAATTTGCAATATGGTTGATAATTCACCGGTTTTTTTTCAATATAGTTGCTATTAACTATTTTTGCACTCTAATTCATTTAATCAACAAATTAAAAGGCAATAATATACAATTTGACCCATAGTGGTTTATCATACATTGATAATGGTGTAAATCAAGTTGATATGGATTCCCGACCGAGGTCGGGAAATCAAGGATTCATCGATACGAAGTGAGATAATGGAAATCGCGGGAGTTATCATAAGGGCGGCGGCGGTTGATGTTTGCGTTTAGTTGAAAACTGGTCGCCGCCGCTCGTTCTATTAATCCACGGTCTCCATTCCCGTCGCCAGACGGGAATCTCTATTTGTGGGTCTAAAAGTATATTATTGCCAATTAAAAACAACATTTAAAACTTTAACCTTATGAAGAAGTATTTATTCTTACTGGTGGGCATCATCGCTTTCGCTTTCACAAGCTGCACAAAAGACACCACCTATCAAATCAGCAACAAGTCTGATTTCAACCTTTACGAAGTCATTGGTTTTGAATATCATGGTAATGACAGAGTGAAGCAAGACAACATTGGCAATGTCGGTATGGGAGCTACCTCAGAAACAGTCATCGCTGAAAAGCAAGCCGAAAAAGTAAAGTTTGGTTTCCGTTTCGTTTTCGAAGGCGATTGGTATTACACTAGCCAATACTATCTGCTTGACGCAAAGAACAACAAAGTATTTACTATCGACAACAACACCATGGTTTCAACAGATCCTAATGCCAAGGACGGCATGCCACTCGGCAAACTGCTGAAATAATTCATTTGGGAATCCCAATAAAAAAAGCATCCTCTCGGATGCTTTTTTTATTTAACAAGGTGTGCAGCACCATATTTATTGTGCCTTGGCCCAGGTGTCTTTCAGACCAACAGTCTTGTTGAACACAAGATGATTGGCTGTGCTGTCCTTATCGACGGTGAAGTAACCGATGCGCTGGAACTGGAAGTGATCGAGCGGCTTGACATCGGCGAGGAACTTCTCCACATAGCACACAGGACGGACTTCCAACGAATCAGGATTCATCATTTCCTTCATGGCTTCGAGTGGCGTGAGACCGCTTTCCTGCAAGCGTGCGAGTTCGTCGCGTGGATTTTCGACTTTCCAGAGACGGTCGTACATGCGCACTTCGGCTTCGAGGCAATGGTCGCAACTCACCCAATGGATGGTGCCTTTCACCTTGCGGTTGGCGCCTGGCATACCGCTCTTCGTGTCGGGGTCGTATTCGGCATACACCTCGACGACTTCGCCATTCTCGTCCTTCTTGCAGCCTGTGCATTTCACAATGTAGGCGTTCTTCAGACGGACTTCGTTGCCTGGAGTCATGCGGAAATACTTCTTTGGAGCGTCTTCCATGAAGTCTTCCTTCTCAATCCAAAGCTCGCGGCTGAACTCAATCTTGTG
>CALBNP010000160.1 GCA_937896505.1 uncultured Bacteroidales bacterium
CAATATCAGTAAAACTCCCAAAAAACTGTCAACCTAAATCAGGAAAAGTCATCACATTGACTAGAAAAAACAAGACCCCGTATGCCATCGACGGCCAGATCACCATCGACGGGGAACACATCTGCGACACGGCCGAATGCATAACCGCCGCCCTTCCAGCGGGCACCTACCGTGTGGCACTCATCCGCTGTCACCAACACGCCCGCAAGATGCCCGTCATCATCCCCATGGGCGAGGCGGCAAACGTCTTGCGTGGAGCCGACGCACACATCACGCCACTGCTTGCCGCACGTCCCAAGTGCGCCAGCTGCAAGAAACTGAAATGCGTCGGCAACAACACTCCCATGCCCCGTTACTGCCCCATGATCAAGCCCGGCAACGGAGTCTGCAACCGACAGGACGGCAGCATCATCGTTGGCGAACGTTGCGTCAGCGGCTTCCTCCTCCATCCCGTCACGCACTTCAACCGCCTCTACGAAAGGATACGCAAATCGGCCAGCCGAGGCCACGACATCATCTTAACTATCGTCTGACGAAAGATTCCCGCCGTAGGCGGGAATGGAGGCTGGAGGTGTAAGTCAAAAGGCGGCGGCGAGTAAATTTCTCGCTAAGCGCGATGACGGATCGCCGCCGCTTGCCTGACCAACTCAAAAACTCCATTCCCTCGAGCTTGCGAGAGGGAACCTTTTCACAAAAAAAATCACCTTATCATGAGAACGATCAACGAAATCATCATCCACTGCTCGGCCACCGTTGAGGACAAGGACTTCTCCGTCAAGGACATCGACCGCTGGCACCAACAAAGAGGCTTCAAGATGGTGGGCTACCACTACGTCATCCGCCTCGACGGCACCATCGAGCAAGGCCGCCCGCTCGAACAGGCAGGCGCACACTGCAAGGGACACAACACCCACTCCATCGGCATCTGCTACATCGGCGGTCTCGACACCGAGGGCAAGCCGAAGGACACCCGCACGAAGGCACAGCGCGACATGCTCTGGGCATTGGTCAAGTCACTGAAAGTCAAATATCCAAAAGCAACCATCCATGGCCACAACGAATTTGCCAACAAAGCTTGTCCTTGTTTTGATGTGCGTGCTGAGTTTGGCGGGGTGTAGCGCCCTGCGCCACCGTCATCGCGAGACGGTTACGCTCGGCACCTTGCAAACGAAAAAGGAGTCGCACGAGGCGATACGCCTCAGCGACTCCCTAACCAGAACGCTCTGTTTCAGTGCCGACAGCCTCGACCTGAGACTGTGCGACAGCATCCTCCTGCTCCACGCCACCCATGTGCAGTTCGGACAAGAGTCGCACTCGGAGCGGCACTACGAGCAGACGAAGCAGACTTGCGACACCCTGGCACGACTGCAGCACCAACAGCAAAGCGATGAGTGCCATGCCGAAGCGGGTCTCATCGCAACGCCCCCAACGCAGAGGGGGCATCCGCTGCCCTGGATCCTATCAGGGACAGTATCGTCATCACCTTCGGCCTCTGCCTGCTGCTATGGCGGAGACTGAGGAAACGATGATAAAACGAAAAGCCTCCGGCGGGGATTCCCGCTGGAGGCTTTCTTATTGTTGCAGACGGCTGTAACCACGATTGGCTTTTTTCGACCGAGAATAATGCGAATCTTCGATTTCACCGTCAATTTCGGTCAATTTCTTTTTCTCACGGGCACATATAATTGACGACTAATTGACCTAAATTGTCTTCAAACAAAAAAACAATTGTCTTCTTCTCTTTTCTTAAGACAATTGAACGTCAATTTTGGTCAATTTTTTTCAGCTCCATGCGAAGCATAATATCCACCGGTGCGTTTAGAGCCCACATATTGGATGAAACCGGCTTGGCTTAATAACGACAGGTACCGGTTCAATGATTGAGAGGGAATGTGTGTGGCTTCAATTATCTGTTTTGATTTACAGCCAGGAAAATCCACAATGGCTTGCAAGACTTTTGCAAGTTTAGTTTTCACTTCAGCACTTACATCTATCGTTTTACCCACCTCTGCACCTTCATTTATTCTCTCATTTATTCTCTCATTTATTCTCTCAACAGCAGTTTCTACATCATGGCTAATCTCAATTTTACCCTCAATCTTCATCATGGAAGAGACTCCTGGAAAGATTACACTGATGAAACCGCTATCAGATTTCCACTGGGGCATTCTGAAGCCATTGTCTTTGCAGTCTCTGATCATTCTTTGAATACCAGACCCCATCATTTCCATATAGCCTCTATAATACAGAATCTGAGCAATATCCGGGTTTCGCAATGCTGACATTGTGCCTTTCTTGAGACTACTGATAGTAAGCCCAGCCATCAAAGAACCATAATTTGAGACTTCCAATCTGTCAGAAAATAAGCGCACTGTCATCGAACTTGCCGGGGAGCTGTAGTCACGATGAGCAAAAGCATTGATTAAGCCCTCTCTAAGAGCAAACTGTGGAAATCTGAACCTATCATCCCTTTGGAGTCTTTCAATGACGCTATGTTTTCCCAATATAAGTTCCATATCCCGATACATGCGTTCGAAATTCCGGAAGATATTTCCCTCATAAATTGTATCGTTGGCAAAGTCATTATTCAATTTTGTATCTGGTATTGTGACAAATCGCACTTTTGCCTGTGGCAAGAATTTACAGGGATTCTTCGCAAACAGCAAAACTGCTGCAGCCGTAGGCGCATCTCCGAACAACAAGTTTCTGTTCATCAGAAACTCCTCAGAATCAGTCATCTTTCCGTTTGTCCTACTATTGTATCCTTGCATTGTAGCCTCGATTTCCAGCATGTCGAGATCATCCAACGTGGCCGAGGTGACAACACCACGTTCCCAATCTTCACGTATAACGGAACGTCCCGCAATGAGGCGACTTATTTCTTCATTGGTCGCAAGCTTGACTGAGCCTTCATGTGTTTTGCTGAAAAAAGCACCTCTGTAAGAATAAGGCTTATCGTTACCTTCCCATACACTAATCATGCAGATATTCTTGCCATGATATGGGAATCTGGAAATCTGGATTGGAGCTGTAGGATTGATGTCCTTCATCAACGATTTGTGAAGTTGTTCTGTTTGTTGTGCCGATATCTCATTGACATCGCCATTCTGAGAGAGGCCAACAACGACATCTCCTCCATTGTTGTTTAACATGGCAACTACGCAACTGCCAACAGACTCAACATCAAGTCGGCTTTTTATCTCAAGACGGTCAGATTCGCCCATCTTAAGAAGATTATCTATAATGAATGAATTATCCATTTTGCCTATTCTTTACAAGTTCAGTAATAATATTTCTGTCAGAGAACTGCGTGTCCAAGAACCTCAAGATGTCATCTTCGTCATGAAAACTCTGCAACCAGTTGCCGGTTCTCAATGGGATGTCGATTTCATCCTTATTAATCATATTGTAAGTATCGATGGAAAGAGGATCAAAAAACGAGCTTTTCTTTATTTTTGCCGTATTGGGTTCTACATGCTTCATCAGAGATCTTGCAAAAACGACCTTTTCATCAGTCACAAACCAATAGGGTTTGTTGAGTTCAACAGCTCTCTTCATTTCTTCCTGAGTGATGTTTTTGTCTCCAATATTTCCCGTACCCATATTCGTCCTGATGATTCCAAAAAACAAGTCGCATGCATCTACGGCATTGACACTGTTTTCCAGATTCGACAAATCAGGATTGACAAAGATAGTGCCGAGGCTGGAACACATGGCCTGATAGCCCCAACGTTCAAGGAGATGGGCTATCCTCTTCAGCGACTCTTCGAAGCCATATACCGACGAAGAAATCATTATCTTTAGTCTATCCTGTTCCATTTTATTTAAACGATTGTAACAATGACATTAGTTCCCCATTTTCTCTCTGCACCTCAATTTTTCTGCTTGTCCACAAAATCAAGCGACGCAGTCGCATAATAATTGACGCTTAATTGACCTAAATTGTCGTCAAATAAAAAAAACAATTGTCTTCTTTACTTTTTCCAAGACAATTGAACGTCAATTGACTACGTCGAATCCGAAGGATTTTCGGTCAATTTCTTTTTCCAGCGGCATGGCCGCAAATAATTGACGACTAATTGACCTAAATTGTCTTCAAATAAAAAAACCATGCTTGTCTTCTTTGTTTCTCCCAAATCTCCACCAGCCTCTTCCATACCACCGGCATGGCATACCTTTCATTCACTCGCTTTGGCACCAATTGATATGTTGGCATCATGTTTCACCAAACATAAGGTTCCGGATACCGATTTTCAGTAAACAAGAATCCATTGCCCATGTCAGAAAACATAGGTTTCCCCAATACCTTATCAGCTTTCACACCAAACGACCTCATTGTTTCCACTATGCGTTTATCGAAAGTGTTGGTCACAGCATCTGGCTTCTCACGATAGGCAAACACAGCCACTTTGTCTGTCTTCAAATCTATGGTTGCTCTGGCGTATGGATTTTGCAATCCGCGCAGGCTTTGGGATCTGCAAACGGGATTTGCCCCTTCAAAGTCTTGCAGTTCACGCTTACCTGTTTTGTTGATTGGTAATGCTTGCCGAAACAGGTTTCCAACAATTCCTTCATCACACCAAACGTTCAAATTCGTCAGCAATCTCTTCCATTGCGGCATTCAGCACCGATGTATCGACTGCCCATTGGGTTCCGCTTTCATCGTGCATCATCATATCGGTCAAACCGCCATCAGAGACGAGAAAGACATTCAGGTTCTCATGATTGAGATAGGAGTCGGAAACAGAAGAACGTCGCAACAAGACATTCAGGAAATTGATAATATAGGGACTATGTGTCGGAACCGTCAGCCTATGCTGTTTGCCATGGTTGATGATTGACACAAGATAGTCCATCAGCTTATATTGTTCCCGAGGGTAAAGGTTCTGTTCGGGTTCCTCAATGACGAACTGGGTATGGGTATAAACCTTTCCTTGCAAGAAGCCAGAGAGTCTTCGCTTGAGATCAGCAATATTGTTGGCTGGTGACGGCTCAATGGCGAGACTATGCAAGAGTTTGTTCAGCACATCCTGTTCCTCTACGGAAAAAGGGCGCTCTTTTTTGTACAATTCCTTGGTCATATAGTCGGCCACGACCAGCAGCGGAACCACTGACTGCAGCCCGCTCGATGCGTTCCTAAGCCGTATGGTCACGCCATTCTCCATTTGGACAAAGTCTTCGTCATTGTCGGAATAGTATTTCATTCCCAGGTCGATTAGTTCCATTGCATTCTCTTTCCTGAACGAGCGTTTTGCTTCGAACCAATCCACGACAAAACTCTGCAAGTTGTCTCTTGCTTCGTCATATTTCTGCAAGTTCGGCACTACCGAAACGAAATTTCTCTCAGCCGGGATATATAGTACCTTGGGATTCGAAAGTCTCTCGGTCCTAAAAAACAAGACCTCTTCCTCCACTAAATGCGATGCTTCATAATGGTCGTGTTCAAATTCCAATGGAACAGCCTCTTCGTCAGGCCAATTATAGGCAAAAGCGATATTGTCTCCTTGATAGAACAGTTTCGAATCGTCCGACAGATACCCTTCCATGCGGTGATAACTCACCATCTTGTCAATGACACTATTGGCAAAGAGGTAAGAGCCTTCAAGTTCATGTTTGTTTTTTTCCAACCACGAGCAAAAACTAATTATCTTCGCGACAGTACTCTTGCCACTACTTTGAGGGCCAATGAAGACATTCACCTTCTTCAGCCTTATGTCGGCATCCTTAATAGGACCTACGTTATGGATAATCAATCTCGGCATATAATGCTACGTTGTTTTTTATTTTTTAAATTTTTTCAGATAAAAACGACAGAAGTAAAAACGAGTGCAAAACTAATCATTTTGTCCATATAATGAATATATGAAACGCAAATATCATTTTCCATAAGAACGGCCCATCAGTTTTTACAAAATCTTTATCAAAGCATTTTACGACAGTGATTTACTTTGGCAATAATATACTTTTAGGCCCCAAGTTGTTTTTTAGAAACAAATGCTTTGTCTTCCTTTTCTTTTTTCTAAGACAATTAGACGTCAATTTTGGTCAATTTCTTTTTTCAGCGGCACAGCCGCAAATAATTGACGTTCAATTGACCTTAATTGTCTTCCAATAAAAACACAATCGTCTTCTTTTCTTTCTTAAGACAATTGGTCGTCAATTTTGGTCAATTTCTTTTTCTCACGGACACTTATAATTGACGTTTAATTGACCTTAATTGTCTTCCAATAAAAACGCAATCGTCTTCTTTCCTCTCTTAAGACAATTAGTCGTCAATTCTGGTCAATTATTCGGCATTGCTGACTCTTTAATTGTATTTATTCATTCTTCGAAGGACTTTCCCATCAGAAGAATACATCAATTGACTTTTGCAGTCATAAAAATACCGTTCGATGACACATGATTTAGGAGCGAAATTGACCAGTATTCCGCACGATGCTTCAGTCAAACGTAGATAATTGAAAAGTTGTGCTCTATGAACATCTATCAATTCTGTCACCGATTTGAGTTCAATCACAATATCTTCTTTGCATAAGAAATCGAGTCTGTATTCAGCTTTCATTTTCTCGCCTTTATAGAATGGATGGAAAGTCGCTTCCCTTACAAATTCGATATTCTGCAGACTTAGTTCTTTTTCCAGTCCCTCTTGGTAAACGATTTCGTTCAAGCTTGGTCCCAAATAACTGTGGACCTCATATATTGCTCCAACGACATCATAGATATGGTCTTTCAGTTCATCGACATTGATCATGATAACTTTCTATAATTGACGTTTAATTGACCTAAATTGTCTTCCAATAAAATACAATTGTCTTCCTTTTCTTTCTTAAGACAATTAGTCATCAATTTAGGTCAATTTCTTTTTTTCTCAGACAATATAATTGACGTTTAATTGACCTAAATTGTCTTCCAATAAAAACACAATCGTCTTCTTTCCTTTTTAAGACAATTAGTCGTCAATTTAAGTCAATTTCTTTTCTTCTGTCTCAAACGGAAGTTCGGGCAAATCGACTTCAAGACTGAACTTGTCAAAATCTGACGAGAAAAGCCTATCCTGAATGACCCTGTATTTCTCAAACTCACTTTCCGCATATTCTTTCGCAAACTCAGCCGAAATCCGCCCTGCATCAGTCAGTATTCTGTCTCCACCGGCTTCCAATATAGTGTCTATTCTTCGCGCCCAATCCTCCATCGTCATAGGGATGTGGCGATTCGCCATACGTTCAGCCAAATCGAGCACGGCATTCACCAACTGACCGAGACTTTCCAGTTCACTAGCATTCAGGTAATTCTTTGCAATTGAAACATCAGTTTTCACAATCTTGCCAGAAGGGGCATTCTCCCAAGTGGTCAACCCCATGTGTTCTTTTTCGGCATTCGCACGCTCAACAATCATCTCAGCGGCGGTATGGCCATGAACAGCAAAATGCATCTTGTTCTGTACCTTTTGGAAAAACAATCTGGTAGTCGGAGCATCAAGATTATAGTCTATGGCAGTAGCGTAAATGTCAGTCAGTTTCTGATAAAACCTTCGCTCACTCAGTCGGATTTCCCGAATTTCAGCCAACAGGTGCTCAAAATAATCCTCACCAATAAAAGAGCCGTTCTCCATACGCTTCTTGTCAACCACATACCCACGGACAGCATACTGCCGAAGGATATAGGTACACCACTGACGGAACTGTGTCGCCCTGATGCTTGAAACTCTGTAGCCCACACTGATGATGGCATCGAGATTATAGAACATCGGCTCACGGCTCACGTTGCGAGTGCCTTCGAGCTGAACCACCCCAATTTTCTGGGTAGTTCGATTCTGCTGCAGTTCACCTTCATTAAAGATGTTTTGCAAATGGAAACCGATTGTCTTTGGTTCGACGTCAAACAGTTCTCCCATAGCAGTTTGAGTTGCCCAGATGGTTTCATCCATATACACCACTTGGACTCCCTCCTCTCTGTTTTCAGCAAGAAAAGTCAAGAATTCTGCGGTACTATTTCTTATCTCTAAAATCTTTGGCATAAATTTCTTTTTTCCTCACGGACACTTATAATTGACGTTTAATTGACCCTAATTGTCTTCCAATAAAAACGCAATCGTCTTCTTTTCTTTCTTAAGACAATTGGTCGTCAATTTAGGTCAATTTCTTTTTTTCTCAGACAATATAATTGACGTTTAATTGACCCTAATTGTCTTCCAATAAAAACGCAATCGTCTTCCTTTTCTTTCTTAAGACAATTGACTACGTCGAATCTTCGATTTCATCGTCAATTTTGGTCAATTTCTTTTTTCAGCGGCACAGCCGCAAATAATTGACGTTCAATTGACCTTAATTGTCTTCCAATAAAATGCAATCGTCTTCTATAATCCTTCTCACTTTGTCTTTTCAAAGTTCTTGATTACCTCCACATACTTTTGCGTTCCCACATCCTTTGGTGAGGTTATCCATAACATCTTCCTTAGCTTGAGGCGAATATCGTCCATCCTTGGTTTCGAGGATGACCGTTCCACTCTCCAGACTCTCGGCAGTGTGCCACTGACCTTTGGGGATATTGCAGCCGAATAACGGAGTGCCAGCCTGACAGACAAACGTCTCCAACACCTCACCTTTGTCGTTGTAAAATGTCTCACGCAACTTGCCACGCAACACGATGAAAGTCTCCGACGATGCCACATGACGATGCACCGGTACCATCGTACCAGGTTCCAAGGCATTCAACACACGTTGCGAGTTATCTTCCGCTCCATTGCGCAGATCGAAACTCATGCGCAGGCGTGGCGAAGCCTTGGCTTGCTCGGTAAGGGAATCCAAGAGTTGACCGTCGAGTTTCATATCAGAACCTTCTCAGAACAATTTGAAAAGCCTCGGCATATTGCATGTTGAACTGGCAGCCACGATAAGCAGCCAGACCTTTTATTGCCTCTTCACTTCTCGGATGAGGATACGGTCTCATCACGCCACGATACATACTTAATGCCTTGATTTTTGCTTCAACGCCTTGCAAGCCAATTTCCACATAGCAATTCGGAACAAAACGCTGCATGGCAGTGTTAATGGCCCACTCCGTACACGAAGGCACTTCCATGAACCAGAATTCCTTCAATGGCTTTATCTCAGGTCTTCTCTGGGCCAATCGAATGGCTTCCTGACAGGCCATCGAAGTCTGTAAATGGTCGTTATTCGTGTCCGCAGGATGATGGGTGATTACAATGTCGGGCTCCGACTCCTTAATGGCGCTTTCAATGAACTGCACCAGTTTCAGGTGAGGCACCGTGTTCATCTCGATGTTCGGGAAAGTCGCCTCATACTTCTTCGACACCCCCACCATCTTCAGCGCATTGTTCGTATCATCCTCCAGTTCATTATCCTCCGGACGGAACGCACGCGCCTTGGCCTCTGTGCACATGATAGCCACCTCTACGGTATCGCCCGCCTGTGACCATTTCCACATGGAGGCACCCGCTCCCAACACCTCGTCGTCAGGATGAGCCACTACAAGTAAGTATTTCATAAGAATGGGTTATTATTGAATTAAACAGTTTTTGAATACTCAACCAACTTATTATGCATCCACTGTGGATACTTGCCAGCCAGTGTGTACAATATGGCTAATACCGTCCAGCAAACAAGCCTGATATCCCATGCGAAACTGGCATGTTTCACATAATAAACATCTAATTTCAAGCGGACCGGCAACACCTTCTCATTGTATTCAGTCTCATCCTCAAACTGGTCGCCATAAATGTAGTCCCAAAGGCTCGACTGGCTCGTCAGTCCGCAAGGCACATCTGCGCAAATGGCATTCTCGCCACCACGGGTTATCTCCACCTGATCGACGGCTGCCGGACGGGGCCCCACTATCGACATGGTGCCGTTCAAGATATTCAGCAGTTGAGGCAATTCGTCAATCTTAAGTCGGCGCATCACCTTACCCCACCAGAAGATTCTATCCTGATCTGGACGCAACGATGCCTCGTTAGCACCTTTTGCCACCCTCATCGAGCGGAACTTGTACATCTTGAATTGACGATTTCCCTGCCCCACACGATTAGCAAAATAGAACAGCGGCCCACGGTCACTTAACTCAATCATAATGATAGTGAGCAACCAAATAGGTGATGTGCCTATAATGCCAATCAAGGCACAAATGAAATCTAAAAGACGTTTCAATAATCTGTATATCATAATCATATTAACAATTAAAGCAGGGAATCATAAAAGGTCAAGAATATCTCATATACTCTCTCAGTCTCTGTTAGGTAGGCATAGACAGCGAACAAATCAGCTTTTACAAGCTATAGCTTACGAGCAATAACATCACGTTAGAAAGTTAAACATCAGCAGACTTCTTTGTGTGCCTTCATATAGTCTGGATTTCAACTTTTGGAATGTGAAGCTATTCAACATGTTTTCCAATAATTCCAACATAGTAGTGTCCATCAGACATGCCCTTATCGAAATTAAAATATATTCTTGGATGAAAATCAGAGCCAACTCGTGAACCACGATAATTGGAATCTGCCTTAGAAATCTTTAAGTGCGGCTCACACAGCACTTTTAAAGTTTCGGCTGTTGCTTTAACACAAAATGAAAAAGTAAGCGCATCCTTCTTTTTGTAATTCATTTGAATGGATGCAGGTTCATCCAAACCATAAGTGCCAGAAAAATCTTCCAAGATGACGTTAGGATTGACTTCACCTAACTTATACTTTATCAAAATATTCTTAAACTTATCGTTTAGACACGACAAATAGTAAACTATCCGTCTTGGACACACCTTCAGATAGTCATAATTATCATCAGTCAAGGTGTTGATACAATTTTCATGAAAAGTAATGTTGCTAAAATACTTTGTACAATCTCCAATGAATTCAGCAGGAGTCCCCGGATGATTGCCAAGAATCTGACGTCTCAATGTTATCCATGAGCTTTTGTCATAAACAACTTGATATGTGTCGAAGGTGATATAATCATTAACCACACCTTTGTGTTTTTGTTTCTCATCTTCCGTTTCATTATTTTCAAGGATGTTGTTTAAAATGACAATGGCATTGGTTTCACTGTTTGAATAACATGCTTGGCATTTTTCCTTAATTTCATCTACGGTTAGAGGGGTCATTTCTGTAGATTTATTCCCTATCATAGAGAAAAAAACGCCAATCTCTTCACCAGTTAAATGCTTTTGCACAAAATCAATCAGTTCCTGTTTCTCGAAAACTTGAGTCTCACATAATGAAGATGTCACTTGAAAAACATTATCCTCATGACAGCAATAAATCACATCTCGCATATCCCGAATCAGGCAACGTAGTTTATTTGTCACCTGTTCTTCTGTATCAACTTTATTATAACAGAAAGCATCTGGATGAAGATATAAATTCGCCAACATATCACTCCTTTACATTCGCCCCTAACTTCATGATTTCAGCCAATTCATGCTGATACTGGTCAAAAAACCTTTCAGGCCAATTTGGTATTCGGCCATTCTTTTTGATAACAAGATCTATTTTGGAATAATCGTGGTCAAAGAAGAAAATTTTCACATCCTCATTGTCGAGTTTGTATTCTTGTTTAAGAACGGCCAATCTAATGCCATTAATCACATGTTCACTATGTGTCTCAACAAACACTTGAACATTTCTTGATGCTAATTTTGCCAAAAGATATGTTAATCTGACTTGTGCTTCAGGATGTAAATGAGCCTCTGGATTTTCGATGATGACTATATTTCCTTCTTTCGCAATGAGTGTAGTGACAACAATCGACAAAATGTAACTATATCCAAAACCTACATTATACGAGTTGAAGGTTCTTTCTCCCAAGCCGAAACCTAATTCCAAGACCGCACTGGTATCACGTTTTTTAAATTTTTCTTTTGAAGTTTTGTCCGTCCCTTTGACCGAAACGCTGCCGCCATGCATTATCTCCTGCACCCATGCCGTAACAGACTCTTCCAAAGTATGGGATACCTTATCGTCTACATTAACATTCATACGAGGGTCAATTGTGTCAGCATAGGTTGACAGAATATTAATTGTTTTTGATCCATTTGACCCAACATAATAAAAATCTGGTTTTTCTTCCTTTTCAACAAACTTGACTGGACCAATTCTATCCGCAGCTACATAGTGAACATTATGTGGAAGGAATTGTTCATTTAAGAAATTTGGGAGTTTGGTCAATTCTCTCTTATTGTAATCACCTTTCTTTGTGAATTCTGAAGGATTGGTTCCTGGAATGTCAAACCAATCCGTTCCATCAATTATACATGTGTTCAAACGGCCCACTTTAAAGTCATCAGTCATTTCATAACCTAGTTTGACTTTATGTTCGGAACCATTTAACAAATCCATTTCCATGACAAATCCATACTCATCCTCGTTAGCCAATAATTCGTAAAAATCGCCTAATTGAATAAAATTTCCATTTACATGAAGGTATTCTATACCATTGGCATCATCCTTTCTGGTTGATTGTGACAGAAGTATCAAGGATTGAATGACACTGGACTTCCCTCGTCCATTATATCCAGTAAAAAAATTAATTTTACTAAGGTTAAATTCTTTATTTGATAAACATTTGAAATTATCAAAAACAAGTTTTTTAATCATGGCTTAGCTTTTGTTTTCATTGTACCATTTCCATATATTGGACGGAAGCCATCCATTCAAGTCTGCATTTGTTAATCTACAGAAAAACATATTATCCTTTTCCCCCATATACTCACGAATAGAAGCACATGTTTCATCAATGTTTACTTCATTATCAATGGCTATCCACCAAACATCTCTAAGCACATGTTTGGCACTCGAACCTAGTTGATTTTCAAGATATGAAAAAAGTGGAGCATAATCCCAATCCTGGGTTTTAAGTTCGTATGATAACTGGTAAACCATAATATGTCGCCTTTGTTACTAACAACGCAAGTAATGAATTGCAAAGTTACTGTTTTTTTTCGGAAACGGAAGTGTATTTTTCAAAAAAATGCAATTTCAAAAGTTCGGCTATAAAATATCATTTCATTGTTTTTCTCACATCCAGCCCTTTCAAACTTTCTTCAAACCCGACCACCTGATAGTCGAATTCATATTGGCTCATTTCCGGAACATAATATGAATCGGCAAACATTTTCGGGATAGCGGGCAAAAAGAACGAGCCGAGCCATACCAGCGGATTGAAGATGCGCGAAATCCAGATGCGATGCCCGTGCTCTGCAGCAAAGTGGCGCACTATCTCAACGGTATCGGCAAGTTCCGCATTCTGAGGGAAGAACGTTCCCGACATCTCCCGAAGGATAATCTGCCTTACGAACTCGGCAAGATTATTCACATGCAGCATACTGCGTTTGTTGTGCCAGGCCGGGAATACGGGAACCTTTGTTGCAAGATATCCCAGCCGGGGCAGATTGCCTTTGTTGCCAGGACCGTAAATCATAGGCGGACGAAGGATGCAAATCTTAAAGGATTCGCACTCCAATTCATGCAAACCATTTTCTGCCTGCAACTTGCTGTCTCCATAGAAATCATTAGGCTGTGGCACTGTCTCCAGCGTCTTCACGCTACCCTTGAGCGACTTGCTGGCGTGATACACAATCCCGCTGCTCATATAGATGAACTGCTTCACCCCGTGTTCCTTCGCCCACTTAGCCACCTCGATGGCAAGGTCACGGTTCACCTTGTAGTACAGCGGAGCCATCTCGGGCTTGGGGTCAACGTGCGCAATACCCGCAACGTGGAACACTGCGTCATACTTCGTAAAGTCAGCCTGCTTCCACGCGTTGTTCATTGTATCAACGGTATCCACTTCGAACTCCCCAGGAACCCGAAGCAACCATTTCTCTATGTTCGTACCGACAAAACTTCCGGCACCTGTAATCAATACTCGTTTCATTATGATTCTTACCCGTTGGCGGAATTAAAGTAGTGCATATTTAATATGGCCAATCGGTTTGTT
>CALBNP010000161.1 GCA_937896505.1 uncultured Bacteroidales bacterium
TAAGCCGTTGATTAAACGTTTGTAATCGACTGTAAACGTTTGTTGTCGTTTGCTGTCGGATAAATTGTTGATTATTTGTGTCTATCATAATTTAGGCAAAACAAATAACAATGTCATACCGAGCCAGAAGGGCGAGTGTATCTATTGTTATTTGCCACATTGGAAAAAAGCTTGCTTATGCAAAGGCTTGCCAACGAATAGATACCCTCCTTCGTCGGTATGACATTCGTTGGCAAGCCTTTTTTTGCTGGACGAACAGATACTCTCCTTCGTCGGTATGACATAGGCCAGCCTATAGATACCTTCCTTCGTCGGTATGACATAGGCTTTTTTTGAAAAAGCAGACACTGATTTGAATGGTGACATTAGTTTCCGGCGCAAGCAGCCGTGGCGGCGCTGATTTTGATGCCTGGAATATTCTCGAATTTGTGTGCGCACGATTCCAAAGTGGCACCTGTGGTGAGCACATCGTCAACGATAAGGATGTGTTTTCCTTCGAGAAGCGCTCCGTTTTGGAGTTGGAAGATGTCTTTCACGTTTTGGTAGCGTTCTTCCTTCGATTTCTTGGTTTGGGTGGCCGTATTTACGGTGCGGACGAGGAACTTTTCGCCAATGGGGATGCCAGTGACCTCTGAGATGCCGCGGGCTATCATCATGCTTTGGTTGTAGCCGCGTTTCTTCTCGCGTTTGGGGTGGAGTGGAACTGGAATCAGATAGTCGATGCCTTGGAAAAGCGGTGCATTTTTGATGGATTCGCCGATTTGTTGCCCCAAGAAGATGCCGGCTTCCTTGTTCCCCTTATATTTCAGCTGATGGATAAGGTGTTGCACCTTGCCTTGTTTCGAGAAGAAGAAGCAGGAAGTGACGGCATGAAACTGCACACGGCCATAGAAATTCTGTGCCGATGGATTGTCGGCATTCAGTTCATAGCCTGTCTTTGGCAATAGGTAGCGGCATTTGAGGCACACGGTTTCCTCGTCCTTGAGCAGCGGTTCGCCGCAGGCGGCACACACCCGTGGGTAAAACAGGTTGACGATACATTCTATCCATTCGCGAAAAGTCATGGCATTCAGTTTTCCCAAGGCATTCTGATGTATTTCTTTCTCTCTTCGTCCATCCTACGCCGTTTTTCTTGTGGCGAGAGTTCCTCTTTGCTTTCGGCTGCTTCGTCGAGTTCGTAAATCTTATAGTCGATGGAATAGTCGAGCGAGTCGGGGAGGAGTTCGTCGGTGCGGCCTTGTTCCTTCAGCACTTCGTTGAACATGCGCCGGTTGCGGAGTAGTCGGGCTTGGCGGCGAGCCGACTTGTTGAACTTGTCGTAAAGATATTGGATGGGACTGCCTGTGACGGTAGGCATGCCGTTGCCTTTGAGTTTCGGGTGGCGCACCCAATAGTCGTTCAGCTCGTCGTTGAGTCGTTGTATCTCGCGTGGCGTTGGCAAGGTGGGCATCTCGATGACCATCTGCTTGAAGGTCTCGTAATCGTAGAAAGGTTTGACGACCACCTCTTTTAATGTAATGGTGTCGCGTTCGAGACGTATCATGATTGGGTCGCTGTCTGCCATGGTGGAGTCGATGGGGATGAGCCTTCGGGCAAAGCCGATGCAACTCACCCAAAGCGTGTCGATTTTTTTGGCCGAGATGAAGAACTCACCCTCGCGGTTCGAGATGGTGCCGCAGTGGGCCATCTTGCTGATGACATGGGTGTTGCGCACGGGCAGTAGGCTGTCGGTGGTCATGACGTAGCCAAACACATGGATGCGGTCGCTATACAGTGCATCTTCGCCTTGGGCGAAGGCTCCGAGGCTTATCAAGAAAAGTAGCGATATCAGGATTATGCGTTTCACTCGTCGATATTAGGATGCGAAAATACTACAAAAGCCTTAACGCAAGAAATTCTTTTTTATTTTTTTGCAGGCCGCAAATCGATGCGCGAGAAAACGGTGGATGAATTCACTGGTTCAGCGACTTCAGTACTTTTTTCGCCTTGCTTTTCAACCCTGCTGATGCGTAATCCATGATGGTGCTGATAATGATTGCGACTTCTTGCGAAAGGTCAGGTTCGAGTTGGCAGAAATGTTCCAAGATGGAGAGTGCATTGGAGCGTGTACCTGGCGCATACGATTCGGAAGTCACGATTCCGATGCAACGGTCGTAGAGTTCAAAATGGGCGCGTTTCTCATCGTTATCCGAGATTTCTAACAAGGCGTTTGCAACAAATAGAAGATTTCGCAAGATGCGTTCGTCTTGATATTGCATGGTGGCATCGTAGCAAGTGTCGCGATACGGGAAAATGACCGAAACATCCTTTTTGGCTACATGCATCAAGGCCCATCCAACGTTTTTCAGATAGTTTTCAGAGCAGCCTTGAAGCCCTTTCAGCAGGTCGCCAATCTCGTTCTCGTGCAGTAACAGGTATTCGCTGACGGCTGTTATATCATTGATTCCTAAATTATTCTCTAATATTTCGGTAAGTTGGTTGTTCATTGGTTTTGCTTTTTGGGGCTTGATGCAGTTATTGTTTTGTCAGCATCTTTTCCAAGCGTGTGTACCAATCCTTGCCAAATTTTCTGATTAATGGTCCTTTGAGGAATTTCCACAGCGGAATGCCTTCCTTATCGCCTTTGCGTTTGGCGGGCACACAAACGCTCCACTCGTGGTATAAAATATGGGTGAAACCGTCTTTCTCCATCAATCGGATAGGGTAGAGGTGGCACGAGATAGGTTTCCAGAAGTCGCATTTGCCTTCGAGATAGGCTTTTTCGATGGCGCATAGGGCCGTGCCGTTCTCATGGAAATAGACGAAAGCACACTCTTCGCCGTTCACCAAAGGCGTCACCAGTTCGCCGCATTCGTCGTAGTCATACACGTCGTTGTCTTCCACCACTTGTATGCCTTCGGGTCGCATGTAAGGTTTGATGGCGTCGAGGTTTTCCTCAATCTTTTCGATTTCGCTTTCTTCCAAAGGCGCACCGGCATCGCCAGCCACACAGCACCAGCCCTTGCAGCGAGGCAAGTCGCAGCAAAAACGGGCGTTCAGAAATTCGTCGCTCACGACGATGTTGTCGAGTATAATCATGCCGCAAAAATAATCTAAAGATGAGTGCGTTGGGAATATTGGTACATATTTTCAAAACCAACACAAAGATTTATTACTTTTGCAGCACTTTTTTGAATCGTTTAACATTTAATTGATAAAGAAATGGCTTTCAACCTCAGAAACAGAAATTTCCTGAAGCTTTTGGATTTCACTCCAGAAGAAATCAGATTTTTCCTGAAACTTGCTGCCGACCTTAAGGCCGCCAAGTATGCAGGCACCGAACAACCACATTTGACTGGCAAGAACATTGCCTTGATTTTCGAAAAGACTTCAACCCGTACACGTTGCGCTTTCGAAGTCGCCGCTAAGGACCAAGGTGCTCACGTCACCTATCTCGGACCAACCGGCTCACAAATTGGCGTCAAGGAATCGATGAAGGACACCGCTCGCGTCCTCGGCCGCATGTTCGACGGCATCGAATATCGTGGCTTCGAACAGACCATCGTTGAAGAACTGGCTGAATATGCTGGCGTGCCAGTATGGAACGGCCTCACCAACGAATTCCACCCAACACAAATCCTTGCTGACTTCCTCACCATGCAGGAACACAGCGACAAGCCTCTCAACCAAGTCACTTTCGCTTACTGCGGCGACGCCCGTTTCAACATGGGCAACTCGCTGATGGTTGGTGGCGCCAAGATGGGCATGGATGTCCGCATCGTGGCTCCAAAGGAATTGCAACCCAGCAAGGAACTCATCGACACCTGCAAGAAGATCGCCAAGGAAACCGGCGCTAAGGTCACTGTTACCGACGACGTGAAGAAGGGCGTCAAAGGCTGCGACTTCCTCTATACCGACGTTTGGGTATCGATGGGCGAACCAGCAGAAGTGTGGAAACAGCGCATCGACCTGCTCATGCCTTACCAGGTGAACAAGCAGATGATGGAAATGACGGGCAACCCGAACTGCAAGTTCATGCACTGCCTGCCAGCTTACCACAACCTCGAAACCAAGGTGGGTCGCGACGTGAACGCTCAATTCGGTCTCGATGGCATCGAAGTCACCGAAGAAGTGTTCGAATCGAAGAACAGCATCGTTTTCGACGAAGCCGAAAACCGTATGCACACCATCAAGGCTGTCATGGTTGCCACTCTTGGCGATTGATAATATCTGACAGATGACAAAAAAAGAGGACGAAATTTCGTCCTCTTTTTTTGTTTGTAGATAATCATTTGGTGTTGGTAGAGACGCAAAATTTTGCGTCTCTACACAATCACCAATTCAAATTTATCTGACAACGGTCAGGCGTTGTACGCTAACACCGCTTTCGGTAGCGATGCGGACCGTGTAGATGCCAGCGTTGAATTGAGCCATGTTGAGGTTCATTTCGTCGCAATCGACATCAGCGTCGTAAACGACCTGGCCAAGGCTGCTCACCACAGTGATGTGGTTCATAGCGTTGGCAACGATCTTCACATTACCGTTAGTTGGGTTAGGATACATAGTCACACCACCATTTTCGTCGATGCCGGTGACGGCAACGATGACGAAGTTGGCACCGTTAGCAGTCAGAGCAGGAACTGATTCACCGCAGTCGGAGATAGCAGTCACTTGATAGTAGTAAGTACCAATTTCAACAGCGTCGAAGTATTCAGTCTTGTTACCATCAATGCTACCAACCATTTCGTAATTAATACCGTTAATTGAGCGGTAGATGTTGAACGAAACGATGTTTCTGCTATCAGTCACCCATGAAATGAGAGCGCCATATTGGCCGTTTCTCCATTCGTAAGTGCCTTCGAGGTGTGAAGGAGCAGCGCAGTCGTCGTTAGAGCAGACTGGGCAACCCATTGACCAACCATAGTTGTGGTCAGGCAGGTTTTGTTCGCCAGGATAGATAGGACGGACGCAATAGTTGTGGCTGCCATATTCATCGGCGTCGGTGTAGTCGCGGACAGTAGGACCAACAATATCAAGGTATTCACCATCGCGGGTGACGAGGAAGCCGATGATGTCAACTGGAGGCAGGATGCCGCAGTCGGTGCTGCCGCTACCAGAGACCTTGCTGAAGTTGATGTTGCAAGGTTGGTTCGAGTAGTTGGTGATGACGAGGATGTAGTATTCGCCAGTTTGAGCGTTAGCAGGAATCATGCAGTGTTCAGTTGGGTCAGCTGAATAGCTGCAGCTCACAACCTTGTCGTAGGTCAAGCCGTTCGGGCATGGTGAGAGCGGATCGTCAAATGGGCCCCAGCAGCAGAAGTCGATGTCGTGTGCAGGAGTGCTGTACATGTAGATGTCCATGTCGCCTGGATCAGCTATCTTCATGTAGTACCAAGCTGGGTTAGGAGTGGTGTAGAGGCAGTCGTAGTCAGGACCGTTTTCACCGCTACCGGCATTGACGCCAGCTGGGAATTCATACATACCATTGTCGGTGCAGAATGGAAGGGCAAGTTCGCAGAGGTTGTTCTCGCGTGAAGCAGCATAGAAATCCATCATCAGTGAGTTAACGAAGTGAGATGGCAATGTTGACTTGTAAGCGTTGGCAACTTGAGCAGCCTGAACCTTATCCATCATAGCGAATTCGTTAGCATTGTTGAAGATGAAGTCGTTGACAGCTTCTTCAAGATCCATGTTATCTTCATTAGCGCTGATGACGAACATACCGGCAGCTTCGCCGTTGATGACGTTGAAGCGGCCATCATTCATCAGGTTGTGGAGGAAGAACACACGTTCATCGAAGTTAGCGATGTCGGTGATGTTGAAGGCATAAACGCCATTTCTCAACATGCCAGATTCAGTAGCGTAGTCGTTTGCGTTTGGAGTCATTGGGCTTGCATTCAAATCTGGAGCATAAGGATTGAAGCCATTGTTGAATTCCCAGTGGATGTGGTTGCCTTCGTTGTTGTCAACGAGTTCGACGAAATCGACAGGTCCCCAGTGATCGCATGGTTCATAGACCCAAGCAACAGGTTCGCTCCATTCGCTCATGCCGGTGCTGTACATGACAGCGACCTTGCAGAGGTAGGTGTCGCCTTCTACGAGAGGAGCCTGATATGGATCGTTGGTATCCAACTGGCACATTGGGACAACAGTGTTGTGGTTGTAGATCGGCACGTTATCGATTGAGGTGCACATCACCTTATAATATTGGAAGTGGCGGTCGCCGCTCTTGTCATCAGAAACTTGGCCACGGTCAATGTCTTCCCACATAGCCCAACCGGTACGTGAGACATAGATGTCGTTTGCATCAACACCATTGAGGATTTCGGTCATCACATAGCGGAGCTCGGTATCTCTCCAAATGCTGACTTCTACTTCGATGTCGTAGTAGCCTTCGTGTTGGATCTTGAGGTTGTAGTCGCCTCTACGGAAGCTGTCGAATGCATAGTAGCCGGTTCCGTCGAGGATGATAGGATCAATAGGATACATTCCTTGTTCGGCTTCGTTGAGGTTGGTGAAGGTAACGGTGGTGCCTTCTGGGCTGTCGGCGCTGTTCAGCAACACGTTGACGCTGACATTGCCAAGATACATATCCTTATCGAGGCAGTTGGACCAAACGATTGGTGATTCGCGAGGTTCTTGGATTGGTTCGTCGCCAGCGATAGTGCCGCCGCCTTGTCCGCCACCACTATAGGTGAATGTGGTCTTAGGCAGGAAGTTGCGTACGTTGGTACTCACTTCACCAAGGCTGCTGTAGCTGTAACCTTGGACACAAGCATTAGAAGCCTCTTGACCATAGAAAGAAGCGCTCTTCCAAGTGCCGATGGTTTCGTTGTAGAAGCCAATCAGCAGGTTGCCACCATGATAGGTATAAGGAGTGGTGAAGTTCACATCCATTTCGTCTTGTGTGCCATCGAGAGCGCCTTGGTAAACCACGGTGGCGTCAGCATAGCCAGTGTAGGCACTGATGGTGGTGTTGGCCACTTCCTTCATGAATACCTTGAAGTTGGCATCGCCCCAGCCGGCAGAAGCAGGAGAAGAGAGATAGAATTTCATCTTCGAGATTTCTTCACCGTTCATGGCACTGATTTCTGTTGCAGGAATGATGTATTCGCACTTCAGGTAAGCATCGGCAAAGAGACCATAAACTGGAACATACTCGTTGGTTGTGCCGTCGTCGCAAATGGTGAGTTCGCGGCGGGTAGCGGTTTCAGCCATAGCTTGAGTAGGAACAGCGGTAGGTTCTGACCAGGTGATTTCGCTTTCGCGGTTGCCTTCATACACTACGCCAACGCCCCACTTGTAGACGCCAGGAGTTGCATCAGGCCATGACACGTCGATATAAACGGTGTCTTGAAGTTCACATGCCAAAACGACGGTGTTGCCTTCGGTGTAAGGAGAATCTTGGTAGCAATCGGTGCGATAGACGCGGAAGTGCTTGAAGGCACGGTCGGCGGTAGCAGCAACCGAATTGTTTTCGAGGCAGATGTAGTCGATGAACCAACGGTCTTCACCGCTATCCACCGAGCTGTCCTTAGTGTAGGTCCATGACAAGGTGTGAGTGCCGGCAGCAATATTATATTGCTTCAAGGTCCAGCTGCTGGTGCCAGTTACCGTACCTTTTTGGACTCCATCAATGTAGAATGTACCCTTGTCGAAGGTGCTTTCGCAAGAAATCATGCTGTAGAAGCTCAGCTTGCAATCGCGTTGAGCGTTGATGGTAACTTGAGCGGTTGAAGTGACGGAACTCACATGATAACCGCCTGATTGCATGCAGTAGGTGCCTTCGTATGGGTGTGAAGTGGTGATTTCCCAAGGATAGCTGGCTGTTGGGAATTCCCAGTTGTTGTGTGAGAAGTCGCCAGTTTCGAAGTCTTCAATCAACATGCTGATTGGGTTGAAGCCCCAATAGACCTTAACGTATGGTGATTCTGGATTGCTAGGATCTGGATAGTATTCAGCGATGACGTCAGCGACAGGCAGGAAGTTTTCGTCGAGGACGAAATCAACAGGTGCTGTGGTTTCGCCGTAGGTGATATCGATTGGGTTGCCGCAGAGAGGTGCATCCATTGGGTTGTAGCCTGGGCAAGAAGCCGAGCTGGTGTAGGTACCAGCCTTGATTTCGCCGCCGTAAGCACCGGTACCGTCGGTGATGAAGTTGATGGTCTGTTCGTCGCCGAACTCGTCAATGCCGTTGAAGGTAACGGTAGCATTGGCGATGCCGGTGATGCTGTCTTGTTCATAGACGTGGCCAGCAACATTGCCGTTGCCGGAAACTTTAACGATGACTTCGTTTGAAGGAGCCGATTCGCCTTCGTCATAGACTGCGGTGACATAGAAGCTGTAGCCGTCCATGTTGTAGGTCAGGCCTTCAACGGTGTAGTTGGTGACGACCTGGTTGGCAGGAGTCGAATAGATGAGTTCATCGTCCTGGTAGATGTTGTAGTAACGGTAGGTACGGTCTTGGATAGCGGTCCAGCTCAGCACTACGCTTTCGCCTTCGAAGAGAGCGTAGTCATCAGCGGTGAGGTTGCGAGGAACGTTGAGGTGTGTGGTGAAGCCCCACACTTCGCCGAGGGTCTCGCAGTTGCTGTTGCGCTCGTCAACACGCCAGAAGTAGTTGGTGTTGTTGTAGAGGCCGCTGACGGTGAAGCTCTGAGCGAGGTTGGTGGTCCAGTCGACGAGGACGTCTTCGCAGTAGTAGGTACTGCCGAACACGAGACGGTATTCGGTGGTGTATTCGCCGAGGTTCCAGTTCAAGTTGACGCTTGCAGGTTCCAGATCGTCAGCGTCGTCGGCTGGTGAAGGATTGTCAGCCATTTCTGGGCAAGGAAGTTCGGTAGCATTGAGGACAACATCCCAAATGCTATCGGTTGAAGAAGCGGCGATGTAGTAGGTGCCAGGAATAACGGTCATGTTGTTGATGATGTATTCAGGTTCCGTTTCTTCGCGGTTTCTGCCGCCGCCAACGAAGTGGGTGTTGGCACGGTAATTACTTTGGGTCATATACTGAGGACCATCTTCCAGATCGTAAGCATTATCGTCATTTCTACTGTAGGCACTCATATATGTACTGCAATAGGTGGCTGCCCAATATGGATAGGTACTATATGAAGTGCAAGAACCAGTATTATCTTGGAAGATGACGACCAGGTTGTGGGTGCCGTCCCATGAGAATGCGCCGTTCAGCTCGAAGTCGTTCCATTCGGAGGTCACTTGGTGGCCGCCTTCAAATACGAGAGTCATGGCACTGAGGTCCATCGAAGTGGATGTAAGAGCAACGTCATCGACATTACCCATCCAGATCTTGATGGCGGTAGCGTTATGTGAAGTGCTTGTTACATTGTTATAGAAGCCAATGGTATTGATAGGGCCAGCACTCATTCCCATTTCTTCCAGTTCGCTTGCGAGGTACAGTTGTTCACTTACTCTATAATTGTAATAGCAATACAAAGGAGTGTAAGGGGTTTCAACGGTGCCATCGCCAACGATTACGTCGTAAGGCTCTGAAGCAGGACCGCCTTGTCCCATAGGGCCAGTGTAGTTGTTGTTGGCATCTGGGCCGCCAACGCCGTTGAAACCTTCGGTGTAGATAGCCATCTTACCGTTTTCGGCTCTATCGTTGTGGCCAGACTTGGTAACGGTACCGTTGAGGAGGACGTCCTGGTCGAAGGTCACCTTATACACTGCGTCTGGGCCGTCGTCTTGGAGGTCGCCAGGAAGCAGGTAGTTGTCGTGCAGGGTAACACCTTCTGTTGGGGTGTCTCTGTACTCGAATGGGTAAGCATCGTTGATGACGCGAGCCACTTCCCACATGTCGGGTTCTTCAGGAGTGTAAGGCTCTGCAGTGATGTCCCAAACGGCAGCTTCGCGGGTACCTTCGTAGATAGCCACGAACTGTCTCTCGACGAATTCTTCGTCGCTTTCGCCGGTAGCGATGAAGAGCTCAACTTCGTCGCCATTGTTGAAATTGATAGGATATTCAACACCGACCATGGTGAAGTAGCCATCGTTAGGAGTGAAGTCGAGGACGCTGACAGCGATAGGATTTTCGCCGTCGTAGGTCATGGTGAAAGCGTAAGGACGCATCCAACCACTTGCTGGGCGAGGACCCATGTTGATGACGTCAAAATTGTCTTCGGCATCAACTACGTGAAGGCCAGGTTGTGGGGCAGGACTAGAGCCAACGGTGATGCCGAGGTTGTCTATAACAACCCAGTATTGGGCATAATCCTGATGATGGAAGACCACGCGGACTGTTGTTCCGGCGTATGATGAAATGTCAACTGTGCGCTGTGTCCAGTCTATAGGCGCATCTTCGCCAAGAACTGACACGAAGTCGCTGATTTCGGTTGAGCCGTTAGGAGCGATCATCACTTCGTAGTAGTCAGGCCAGTTTTCGCCACCTGTTGACATTGCATACCATGAGAGTGTCACTGTACCGTTGGCAGGAAGAACAAACTCTGGAGATACGAGGTAGTTGTCGGCATCAAGATCAGTGCCTACTCCTGCTTCCTCGTCATAGTTATATGATTTGGAGACAAGGCCTGAAGAATAGTTATAGCCGTTGAACGCACCGCTTTGTGCTGTTCCAGTGAGCCAATCCTCACCGTCGCCGTCGTTGTCGATGGAGACCCAGCACTCAACTTCAGATGCGAAGTTCTCGAAGTCGTTAAAGTACGGGAATGTTGTGATTGTGCATTCACCCGGTTCCGGGCTGCCGCCTAAGGTGATGCTCATATTGTCGATTCCGAGTATGTAGCAGTCACTGCTCTGGTGGTGGAAGACCACGCGGACTGTTGTTCCGGCGTATGCCGAGATGTCGGCTGTGCGTTCCGTCCATGAGCCAGCAGCTACACCGCTGTAGATTGACACAAAGTCGCTGATTTCGGTCGAGCCGTTAGGAGCAATCATCACTTCGTATGAGTCAGGATAGCTTCCATCCACTGACTGTTCAAACCATGAAAGTGTTATAGTACTATTGGCTGGGAAAACAACCTCAGGTGAAAGAAGGTAGTTGTCGGCATTTCTCGCGCCAACGTTGTTGTCGTATGACTGTGAGATGAGGCAGTTTGAACCGTCAACACCAAATCCGGCGGTACCATAGGCTTGTGTATCGGTGAACCAGCCATAGCCGTCGCCGTCGTTGTCGATGTCAATCCAGCAGTGCTTTTCGTCAAGGAAGTTCTCGAAGTCGTTAAAATACGGGAACTCGGTGATGTCATTGCACGGAAGCGGTGACTTGATGGAGATATCGTCAATGATGAAATTCATCTTGTCATAGCTGTCGTAGTGGCGGAATGCTATGCGGATGGTCTGTCCGGCGTATGCCGTCATATCCACTGTAACATCAGCCCATGTAGTAGTGGTTGATTGTCCTTCATAGACTTGTGTGGTGAAGTCGGCGGGTTGGTCGCCTGTTGTGGAGACATATACGCCGTAGTGTTCTTTGTAGGAAGTCGAAGCACCTTTAACCTTCCAAGCCAATGTAACTTCGTCTAAACCACTCGGAATAGTAATTTCAGGGCTGACGAGCCAGTTGTCAGGATTGAGTGAAGAAGTTGCGCTGCTCCATGAAACAGACTGTGCGCCATTTCCTGTATTACCGGCAGCGAGTTGCCATGTATAGCCATCGCCGTCTTCATCGAAGTTGCCCCAGCAGTCGAGGCCGTTTTCGAAGCTCTCAGCAAACGGGAAGCCGTAGCCAGAGCAGTCAAAGGCAGTCTCAATGCCGAGGTTGTCTATAACAATCCAGTAATTGTCATAATCCTGATGATGGAAGACCACGCGGACTGTCGTCCCGGCGTATGCTGAGATGTCGGCTGTGCGCTGTGCCCAGCTTGCAGGACCGTCCTCGCTGAAAACTGACACGAAGTCGCTGGTGTCGGTTGAGCCGTTAGGGGCAATCATCACTTCGTAGTGATCAGGATAGCTCGGGGCATACGTTGACATTGCATACCATGAGAGCGTCACCAAGTAGCCGGCAGGAAGCTCGAACTCTGGAGAGAGAAGGTAGTTGTCGGCATCATAACTGACAGAACTTCCGTTATAGTCGTATGACTTGGAGACGAGACCTGTAGAAGAGTCGTAACCATTGAACGCACCGCTTTGTGTTGTTCCGGTAATCCAGTCCTGGCCGTCACCGTCGTTGTCGATGGAGATCCAGCAGTCTTTCTCATTGAGGAAGTTTTCGAAATCGTTGAAGTAAGGGAATGTCGAGATGGCCTCGCATGTGACAGCAGGTTCATCGCTTGTCGTGTTGGCAACAATCATCCAAGGCTGGATGCTGAAAGAGCCAAGGGCGGTGATAGGATTCCATTCGCCCTGGAAGTACATCATGCAGCAGTCTGTGCTTGTGAGAACCTCATCGCTGTATGTGGCAGGATAATCAGGAGCGGTAGCACCTACTGCAACCCACAGAGCCTTTGTGTGGTCAATTTCCACGACGGCGCTGTAAATCGGCAGGTTAACCCATGCTTCAACTTCTGCTACTTCGTAGTCATGCGTGTAGAGAAGGTCCGCGGGAACGGCAGCGGCAGGGTCACCGTCATAGATTTTGAGGGTGTAGGTAGCAGCCCTATAAGCGAAGAAGTCAACAGAGGTGACGAAATTGTCATCAGCTGTGTACATGCTCGGGCGGAAAGCAGCAGCCCATTCCATGTAAGTTCCACCACCAACACCGATTGAGCCATCCATACTACCAGTGCAGTAGGTAAGCTCGGAATCACCTTTCGTGGTTCTCGCACTGTTTGTGTTTGCCGGTGCCTTCACGGCACTCAGCACGGCCTCGGTCTTCACGTCCTTTGACGGAGAAGCTCCGGGGATCTTCACCCTGTTCTGTTGTGCATACATGAACGTACCCATCAACAACGCCAAGGCGGTAATGAAAATTTTTTTCATTGCGATTGAATTTAGTTAATGAATCAGTTAATTAATAAATATTAAGTACTTAATATTGAAGCCGAAAGCCTCCAACGGTCGCAAGCGACAGCCTTTGGTCTCGGGAATCAATCGTGGGTAACTGTTTTGGCTCGTTTCATAGGTTGCCTCATTGCCGAGGGCTTCATCATTAAAATAATAAAGGTGTGATAAAGGTTGGTTTCTGTATGTCTTAATCTTTTGGGAATCATTGGATTGGGGAAATCCAAAAACACAATCAGGCGTAGCCCAAGTGGGGTACACCTCATTCGATTTCCAAGCCGAAAAATGCCTATTTTGCATTTTGTTGAGTTAAGATTGTAATTGCAATTCACCCTAATGACTGATAACTTCGATTTTACCCTTAGTCGAAAATGAAAAAATTAATGATTTTTTTTGGGGGGGTTCCGCTGAGGGCGGAAATTATCAAAGAGATTTTGTTAAGAAACGACAAACCAAAACCAACATTTTGTATTTTTGCCGATTATTTTTATGAAAATTGAGATGAACAACAACTACAAGGAGTACAAACAGCTGAATCTTACTGATACAGCCAACGAAATCCGCCAGTATTGGGCAGATAATGATACTTTCCAAAAGAGTTTGGATAACCGTGACAAAGACAACGCCTTTGTGTTTTTCGAAGGTCCGCCGAGTGCAAACGGTCTGCCTGGCATCCACCATGTGATGGCTCGTTCCATTAAGGATGTGGTGTGCCGCTACCAAACCCTGAAAGGCAAGTTCGTTGTCCGTAAGGCTGGTTGGGACACTCACGGTCTGCCTGTCGAGCTTGGCGTGGAGAAGAAATTGGGTATCACCAAGGAAGACATCGGCAAGAAAATCAGCGTCGATGACTACAACCGCGCCTGCCGCGAGGAAGTGTTGAAATACAAGGACAGATGGGACGACCTCACCCGTAAGATGGGCTATTGGGTCAACCTCGACGATCCTTACATCACTTTCAAGAACGAATATATCGAGACTTTGTGGTTCCTGCTCAAGAAGCTCTACGACAAAGGCTTGCTCTATAAGGGCTACACCATTCAGCCTTACTCGCCGGCTGCCGGCACAGGCCTCAGCTCGCACGAACTGAACCTTCCAGGCTGCTATCGCGATGTGAAAGACACCACCTGCACAGCCCAGTTCAAGGTGGCTGACGATGGCAACGCCGTAGTGCGCGCCATCAAGGAAAAGGCTTCGGAGCCTTTCCGCGACAACTTCTACATCCTCGCCTGGACGACAACTCCTTGGACTTTGCCGAGCAACACCGCTTTGTGCGTCGGTCCGAAGATCGAATATGTGGCTGTCGAGACCTTCAATCCTTACAACGGCTCACCAATGACTTGCCTCATCGCCAAGCCTCGTCTGGCCGCTTACTTCAAGCCCGAAGCTGAAAATGGTGATTTCGAGGCTTATAAGGCTGGCGACAAGGTTGTGCCTTACCGCATCATTGCCGAATATGTGGGCAACGACTTGTTGGGCATCAAGTACGAGCAGCTCTTCCCATGGGTTGATCCTGTCGAGATGAATCCCGAAACCAAGGCCATCGTCAACAAGAAAGACGAAGCCTTCCGCGTCATTCCTGGTGCTTACGTCACTACCGAAGACGGTACGGGTATTGTCCACATTGCTCCAACCTTTGGTGCCGACGATGCCAAGGTGGCCAAGGCTGCTGGCATTCCAAGCTTGTTCCTCGTCAACAAGAAAGACGAAACACGCCCGATGGTTGACTTCACGGGTAAATATTGGATGATGGACGAACTTCGCGACGACTTTGCCAAGGAATGTGTCCACGAAGATTATAAGAAATATGCTGGTCAGTGGGTGAAGAACGCCTACGACCCACAATATACCGTCAATGGCCGATACAACGAAGAAGAAGCCAACAAGGCCGAAAATCTCGATATCCGCCTCTGCCTCGAAATGAAGGCTGACAACAAGGTCTTCAAGATTGAGAAGCATACCCACAACTATCCTTACTGCTGGCGCACCGATAAACCTGTGCTTTACTATCCTTTGGACAGTTGGTTCATTCGCACTACCGCTGTCAAGGACCGCATGATTGAACTCAACAAGACTATCAACTGGAAGCCCGAAGCAACGGGAAGCGGCCGTTTTGGCAACTGGCTTGAAAACCTCGTCGATTGGAACCTCTCGCGCTCACGTTATTGGGGCACGCCACTTCCGATTTGGCGCACCGAAGATGGTAAGGAAGAAATCTGCATCGGCAGTGTCGAAGAGCTTCGCAACGAAATCGAAAAGTCGGTGAAGGCTGGTTTCATGACCGAAAATCCTTACGCTTCCGAAGACTACGAGAAATTCGATTTGCACCGTCCTTATATTGATGGCATCATCCTCCTCTCGGCTTCGGGCAAGAAGATGTTCCGCGAGCCTGACCTGATTGACGTTTGGTTTGATAGCGGTGCCATGCCTTACGCACAATATCACTACATGGGCAAGGAAGGTCAGTTAGGCAAGGATGTGTTCCCAGCCGACTTCATCGCCGAAGGCGTTGACCAAACCCGTGGCTGGTTCTTCACTTTGCATGCCATCGCCACCATGTGCTTCGATAGCGTTGCCTACAAGAATGTCATTTCCAACGGCTTGGTGCTCGACAAGAACGGCGACAAGATGTCGAAGCGTCTGGGCAATGCCATTGAGCCTTTTGGCGTGATTGAGAAATATGGTGCCGATGCTGTGCGTTGGTACATGATTACCAATTCGCAACCTTGGGATAACCTGAAATTCGACGAAGCTGGCGTTGACGAAGTGCGCCGCAAGTTCTTCGGAACCTTATATAACACCTACGCATTCTTCGCCTTGTATGCCAACATCGACAACTTCACTTATGCCGAGGCCGACATCCCGATGGAAGAGCGTCCTGAAATCGACCGTTGGATTCTCTCCGAACTCAATTCGTTGATTAAGAATGTTGATAACGCTTATGGTATCTTCGAACCTACCAAGGCTGGCCGTTACATCCAGGAATTCGTTGATGCTCACCTGAGCAACTGGTATGTGCGTCTGTCGCGCCGTCGTTTCTGGCGCAGCGACGATGCCAAGGACAAGCTCTCGGCTTATCAAACCCTTTATACTTGCCTTGAGACTGTGGCTCGCCTCAGCTCACCTATCGCTCCGTTCTTCAGCGATCAGATTTTCCGTGATCTGAATAATGTCACAGGCCGTAACAAGGCCGAATCAGTCCATCTGACAGATTTTCCGGTTGCCGACGACAAACTCATCGACAAGGCTCTGGAAGAACGCATGGAAGCCGCACAACTCATCTCTTCGTTGGTGCTCTCGCTGCGTAAGAAAGCCAACATCCGTGTGCGTCAACCATTGTCGAAGATCATGATTCCTGTGGCAAGCGACGAGATGAAACAGCAACTTGAAAAGATTTCGCATCTCATCATGAGCGAAGTCAACATAAAGGGTATCGAGTTCCTTTCGGCCGACAACAATATCTTGGTGAAGAATGTGAAGCCTAACTTCAAGACCTTGGGCAAGAAGTATGGCAAGCAGATGAAACAGATTTCTGCCTTCTTCGCCAATATGACGCAAGACGAAATTCACGCCTTCGAGCAAAACAATGGAGCTCATCTCGATGTGGATGGCGTCACGGTTGACCTCGTTCTCGAAGATGCCTTGATTGCAACGCAAGACATTCCAGGTTGGGCAGTCACTTCCGAAGGCAACTTCACTGTGGCCTTGGATATGACTATCACCGACGAACTGTTGCAGGAAGGTCTGGCTCGTGAAATCGTGAATCGTGTCCAGAACTTGCGCAAGACCACTGGATTTGATGTCACCGACCGCATCGTCATCACCATTGAGAAGAACGAAAAGACGGATGCCGCTGTAGCGAAGTTCAACGACTACATTTGCACCGAAACCTTGGCTACCATCGTGATGGCCGATCAAGTGGAAGCCGAGCCTGACGAACTTGTGGAAGGCATTAGCGTGAAGCTCGTTATCGAAAAGCAATGAACGAACGATGACCATTGACCATGACCGTTTCAATTATCACCAATCGGTCTTGGTCATGGTCAATGGTCATAGTTAAATAATAACCTAAACAAAACACACCATGGATAAGCAAGAACCTAAAGTGCGCTATTCGGATGAAGAACTTGAGGAATTCAAGGTTCTGATTCTCGAAAAGCTGGCCCAAGCTCAAGAGAGTTTGGCAATTCTGAATGAGAGATTGGCAGGTGGCGAACACAGCACCGACGACACAGCTCCTACTTTCAAGGTTTTGGAAGAAGGCTATGCCGTGGCCGAAAAAGAGGAAAACGCCAAGCTCGTGGCTCGTCAGGAGAAGTACATCCAAAACCTGAAATTCGCCTTGATGCGTATCGAAAACAAGACCTACGGCATTTGCTGCGAAACTGGCAAACTGATTCCTAAGGAAAGGTTGCGTTGCGTGCCTATCACCACACGTTGCATTGAGGCAAAACTGAATAAGAAGTGAAAAACACAGCCTCGCGCGACTTAAGGAGGTCGTTCTTGATCATTTTCATTGTCTTGCTCATCGACCAGGTCCTCAAGATCTGGGTCAAGACGAATATGACCATCGGTGAAGAAATTCCCGTCATCGGTCATTGGTTCAACTTGTTGTTTGTCGAGAACAACGGCATGGCCTTTGGTTGGCTTGATGGCGGAGGTATGAAGCTGTTCCTGAGCCTCTTCCGTGTGGTGGCCGTTGTGGCTTTGTTTGTCGTGTTGTTCCGTTTGGCTCGCAAGAATACCAAGTTTGGTGTGTTGTTTGGTATTTCATTAATCATTGCTGGTGCGATTGGTAATATTCTCGACAGTGTGTTTTATGGCGTGTGTTTCAGCGAGAGCACTTTCAGCCAAGTTGCGACCTTGTTCCCTGATGGTGGAGGTTATGCTGGTTGGCTGCATGGTCGTGTGGTCGATATGCTGTATTTCCCGCTTATCGATGTGGCTCGTGCCGATGCACCATCGTGGCTGCCCAATTTCTTCTTCGGTCCCGACGAACATTTCATTTTCTTCCGTCCTATTTTCAATTTCGCTGACTCTGCCATTACCATCGGTGTCTTCTACATGCTGATCTTCCAATGGAAGTGGCTAAAATCCCTGTGATAAATAAGGTTATGGGTTATTGGTTAATGGTTATTAGTTAGTTATCACCCATCACCCATCACCCATCACTCATCACCATTCACCCATCACCCATCACCAAAATAAACATGCACTATGGCAAATTTCAATATCCGAAAAGCACAGCCCGCCGATACGACTCTGATTTTGAGTTTCATCAAGAAACTTGCAGAATACGAAAAATGTTCAGATGAAGTAATTGCTGACGAACCAACACTTTACAACTCATTATTCGTGGAAAAAGCCGCCGAAGTCATTTTGGCGGAAGAGGATGGCGTGCCGATTGGTTTTGCCTTGTTTTTCCATAATTTCTCCACTTTTGTCGGGCGCAAGGGTTTGTATCTGGAAGACCTTTTCATCATTCCCGAAAAGCGCGGCTTAGGTTATGGCAAAGCCATTCTGAAATATCTGGCCAATATTGCCGTTGAGCGCAACTGTGGCCGCATGGAATGGATTTGCCTGGATTGGAATGCGCCATCATTGGCCTTTTACCGTAAAATCGGTGCTTTTCCGCTCGACGAATGGACGGTGCAGCGCATGACTGAAGATGTGATGAGTGGGTTTGCAAAATAAAACAGATCTTATTCTGATTATTTGATTGCTTTTCGTTCCTCTTTTCTGGTAATCTGCACTTTTTTAATGCATATTTTTTAATAAACTGCATTTTTTTAGTGCAACTTTGTGTAAAATCTGCATTTTTTTAGTGCATATTTTTAAATATTGCGTATATTTGCATTTCGAAATTTACTTCAGATGGAACACTTATTAATCTTTTCTCAAAAAAGAATCAATGAAACGAGTCTTGATTTCTTTAGATATAAGTATGCAGATATCATGTGGCAAGGACGCATGTTTGGCATCGTTGGTCCGCGCGGTGTAGGTAAAACGACGATGATGCTCCAATATGCCAAAGCTAACCTAAATATTGATAAAACACTCTATATTTCAGTCGACCAAATCTATTTCAGTCACCATTCGTTGCTTGAAGTGGCTGATAGATTTAGCAAAATGGGAGGACTTCATTTGCTCATAGATGAAATCCATCATTATCCTAATTGGTCAATAGAACTGAAGGAGATTTTTGAGACTTACAGCGATTTGCAGATTGTTTTTTCGGGTAGCAGTATTCTGGACATTTGCAAGGGGGCTGCTGATCTGAGCAGGCGGGCTCCAATTTACGAAATCCAGGGACTTTCATTTCGCGAATATTTAAAGTTGTTCCATAACATAGATGTACCAGTCTTTTCACTTGAGCAGGTCCTGTCGCATGAAGCTCAAATTCCTGATGTTGCGCATCCGTTGCCTCTGTTTTCCGATTATCTTCAGCATGGTTATTATCCTTTTGGGCGGGATGTGAATTTTGACCAAGAATTGCTTCAAGTGGTGAATAGAACCATGGAAACCGACATACCACAATATGCCTCACTTAATGTGTCGGCTGGTCGTCGCCTCAAACAATTGATGATGGTCATAGCTGAAAGCGTGCCTTTTAAACCTCAAATGACGACTTTGGCTCAAGTGACAGGAATCAGCCGTAACGATTTGCCCGACTATCTATATTTTATGGAACGGGCTGGCATGATTGCACAATTACGCGATACCACGATGGGTGTCAGAGGTCTTGGAAAACTGGAAAAGATATATGTTGATAACACCAATTTGGCTTTTGTCTTGACTGATACAAAGCCCGATGTTGGCAATCTTAGGGAGACTTTTTTCTTGAATCAGATGAGGGTGAATCATGTGGTTCGGGCATCGAAGATTTCGGATTTTGAAATTGAAGGTAAAACTTTTGAGATTGGAGGCAAGTCGAAAGGGAAAAAACAAATCATCGGTGTTTCAGATGGTTATGTGGTAAAAGACGATATCGAACAAGGCTATGCTAATGTGATACCTTTGTTCCATTTTGGATTATTATATTGAAAGCAGTAAGCGGCTTTTATGCTTCAAGCATCGCCTTTGCCTGTTCTCTGTCTTGGTTCAGTTGGGTTTTCAGTTCTTCTAAACCATTGAATTTCACTTCGGAACGGATGCGGTCGATGAAACGCACACGGATTTGCTTGCCGTAGATGTCGGCATTGAAATCAAAGATATTTACCTCGATGATGAAATCATTTTCGGCGCGGTCGCCAATGGTGGGGCGGCGTCCGATGTTGGCCATGGCCTTATATTCCTTGCCATCCAAATCGACAAGGCAGGCATAAACGCCCGCGTTGTTGATGACTCTCAATTCATTAGGAAGCTCCAGATTGGCGGTCGGGAAGCCGATGGTGCGTCCGATTTCGTTGCCACGTACCACTTCACCGGTTACGGAATAGGTGTAGCCCAAAAGCCGGTTTGCACTTTTTACGTTGCCTTCCGAAAGGGCGTGACGGATTTTTGTTGAACTGACGGCGATATGCTCAACATCCTGTGCTTCAATGCGTTCGACTTTGAAATTGTATTTTTTGGCAAAATCGGAAAGTATGTTGAAATCGCCCATGCGGTTTTTGCCGAAATGATGGTCGTAGCCGACAACCAAAATGGCGGGCTTGATAGGTGCGATGATGTAATCTTTGATGAAAGTTTCGGACGGGGTGCGCGAAAACTCCTTTGTAAAATTGATAATCAACACATTATCAATGCCGAATTCTTCAAATTTCTGTAGTTTTTCTTCCTGGGTGCAGATGAAACGCAGGTTGGAGGTGTCGATGTTCAGCACCATACGCGGATGTGGATAAAAAGTAACGACAACCGTCTGTCCATCAACGGAATGAGCCAAATCCTTCATCCTTCTGAATATGGCCTGATGCCCAAGATGAACGCCATCGAAAGTGCCGATGGTGACAACTGCGTTAGGAATGTTTTTTATATCGTTTATGTCGTTGAAAATCTTCATTTCTTGAAAAATTGACGGATGACATATTGTGCAATCTGCACGGCATTGGTGGCAGCGCCTTTGCGGATGTTGTCGCTGACAACCCAGAAATTCAGTCCGTTGGCAACGCTGAAATCGCGGCGGATGCGACCTACGAAGACTTCGTCCTTGTCGTAGGCGGTAATGGCCATCGGGTAAACGTTGTTTGTCGGGTCGTCCTGCACAATAATGCCAGGAAAATTGGAAAGGAGTTCGTGGATTTCATCCAAGTCGAAAGGCTTGTTGAACTCCACATTGACAGCTTCGGAATGCCCGCCCGTGACGGGCACGCGGCACACGGTCGCAGTGATGCCGATTTGTGGCGCACGCAAAATCTTGTGTGTCTCGTTGACCAGTTTTTCTTCTTCGGTCGTATAGCCGTTTTCGCAGAAATCGCCGCCGTGAGGCAACACGTTGCGGTAAATCTGGTGCGGATAAGCGCATTTTTCGGGTGTTTCGCCGGCTTCTTCCTTGTTGAGTTGATTGATGCCTTTCAAGCCGCTGCCACTGACACTTTGATAGGTGGCAATGACCAAACGCTTGATGTCGAATGTTTTATGCAGAGGCGCAAGCGCCATCACCATCTGAATGGTTGAGCAATTCGGATTGGCGATGATATGCGTTTCGCGGGTGATGGTGTCGGCATTGATTTCGGGCACAACCAACGGCACGTTGTCATCCATGCGCCAAGCCGAACTGTTGTCGATGACGTAGGTGCCTTTTTCAGCAAATTGCGGCGCATATTGCTTTGAAGTTGACGCCCCTGCGGAAAAAATAGCGATGTCGGGACAAGCATCGATGGCATCTTCAACACTGATGACTTGGTGCGTTTTGCCACGGAAAACGATTTCTTTTCCAATGGAACGCTCTGATGCTGCAACAATGAGCTCATCGATTTCAACATGTTGTTCATCAAGTACTTGAAGCATTTTTGAGCCAACCAAACCTGTGGCGCCGACTACTGCGATTTTCATATTATTTTGAATTTTGAATCAAATATCAGAAAGTTGAGCGACTTCTATCAAGTAATTGATTGCATCCAGCAAAGGATCCAAATCATTTTTGATAATATTCCAAACCACTTCAGTATCAATATCATGATAACCGTGTGCAATACGGTCTCTCATACTCATGACATTTTTCCATGGGATTTCTGAACGCAAGGAAAACAATTGTCCATTTGTCAGTTTGTCTATCTTCTTGACATCTTCACCGATAGTTTGGATGAGCAAACAATTTCCTGCTAAATCCTGCATCCCTCCCATTGATTTCAGCAATTCATTAATATCTGTGAGGTCTTTATTCCACTCCTTCAAATTATTAATATCATCGCGAATGCTATTTAGTAAAGCCAAAACAATCTCACGCTGCTCTAAAGATATCGATTCCATATTTTTCAATTTGCTGTTTAAATAATGGTTTAAGATTGTTATGGTCTCTGACGACATCGACACGGCAACCTAACAGATTTTCAAGGAAATCAGCCGCTTCGCAAATGGTATAAAATACAGGAGGCATGATAACGAACAGGTCAACATCGCTGTCCTCGTTGTGTTGGTTGCGGGCTACAGAACCGAACAGACGCATATAGGTGATGCCGAAACGGTTTTGTAACTCATCAGCATTTGCTTGTAAAATCGCTATGTATTCCTCTCTTGTTTTCATACTAAATTTCTTGCTGCAAAAATAAAACGATTTTTCCGTTTATTATTGATTTGAATTAATTTTGTTTGCAAGTCTGAAAAACAATATCTTTGCAAACACATATTGAATGAAAAATGAGAAAATCCCTTTTACTTTTGCTATTATTCCCGTTATTGGGCTGGGCTCAGGTCAGTGATGACTTTTCGGATGGCGATTTCACCAACAATCCGACTTGGTCTGGTAATGATGATAAATATTTGGTAAACACCAATTTGCAGCTTCAACTGAATGCCGAAGAAGCAGGAACGGCTTATCTTTCGCTGCCCATTACGGAATTTCAGGAAATGGAATGGCGTTTCTGGATCCGCGAAAACTTTGCGCCATCTGGAAACAATTATTCTGATGTGTTTCTTTCGGCTGATAATGCTGATTTAACGGCAGTTACACAAGGCTATTTCTTGCGTTTCGGTGAAGGCGGCAGCAGCGATGCCATCGAGCTTTTCCGAAAAGATGCTGATGGCAATCACAGCATTTGCCGTGGCACGGAAGGCGCCATTGCTGCTTCGTTTGCGGTCTTTGTCAAGGTAAATTGTGACCGTGAAGGCAACTGGACTTTGCAGACTTGCCATGATAATTCTGGCAATTATGTCACTGAGGCACAAGGTGTTGACGATAAATTTTCCTATAACGGCTATTTCGGCTTTGTAAGCACTTTCACGGCATCAAATGCGAAGAAAATCTTTTTTGATGATGTGTATGTCGGTCCGAAAATCGTTGATAATGAGCCACCAACCTTGATTTCAACGAATGTCGTTGATAGCAAAAACATACAATTGGTTTTCAGTGAGATATTGGATGAAACGACGGCTTTAAATGCTGGTAATTACACACTTGACAATGGCGGCGGACATCCTGCTTCGGTAACTTGGGGCGAAAACCAGACCATTGTTAATCTGCTTTTTGCCAATGAATTTGCCAATGGCGTGAATTATACCTTGACCGTTCAGAACCTCACGGATTTGGCGGGCAATGTGATGGAAACGGCACAGACTTCGTTTTCGCTTCACAATGCTTCGGAAAACGATGTGGTCATCAACGAAATCATGGCGGACCCTTCGCCGGTTGTGGGCTTGCCCGAATGGGAATTTGTGGAACTTTTCAATACAACCAACCTCGCCATCGATTTGAAAGACTGGACTTTGACCATTGGCTCAACGACAAAGGTCTTTGACAATTGCACGATTGCGCCAAATGGCTATTTGATTGTCTGTCATGTGAATGCGGTTGATGAATTTTCGGCTTTCGGGTCAGTTTGCGGCTTGCTGACTTCATCGACGGCTATCACGAATGGCGGCACAAGTCTTCGCCTTGCCGACAAAAACGGCAACTTGATTTCGGAAGTCACGTTTGACATTTCGTGGTATCACGACACAAGCAAAGATGATGGCGGCTGGACTTTGGAGCAGATTTCGCCCAACAATCCTTGTGCGGGCGGCAACAACTGGGCGGCTTCCGTGAACGAAACTGGCGGCACGCCTGGTGCGCAAAATTCCATTTATGACCCGACGAGTGCCATGCCGAAAATTGCAAAAGTCGAGGTTTGCAGTGCCGACTCGCTTCTTGTTTATTTCGACCAAACCATGAATCAGCAATCCATTGAAAATGTGAATGTTTATCAGATTTTGGAATCGAACCAGCATCCGCAAAATGTAGTTTATGTCGATTCTTTGGATTATGTTTGGCTCAAGTTCAATCCTGCCTTGCAAGAAGGTGTTAGCTTGACTTTGAAAGTTGCAAATTCGGCGGTCAACTGCATCGGAACGCCTGTAGGCGACAACGAGACGGTTTCTTTCGTCATTTCAAAGGAAGCCGCTGAGTACGATGTGGTTATCAACGAGATTATGGCAGACCCGACACCTGCCGTCGGCTTGCCGGAATGGGAATACATTGAACTTTACAACACCACCGATTATGTCATCAATCTGGAAGGTTGGCAGATTCAGGTTGGTGCCAACGACAATGTTTTCGGCAATGTCATACTTGCGCCTCATGCTTATCTGATTGTGTGTCACAACGATGCGGTCGATGAACTGAAAACTTTTGGCGATTGCGTCGGCTTCGGTTCCTTTGCCATCGGAAATACGGGTTCGACGATTATTTTAATAGGTAAGAACGGCCAGATGATTTCGCGTGCCGATTTCAGCAATTCGTGGTATCACGATGCCGACAAGAAGGATGGCGGCTGGTCGGTGGAGCAAATCGACCCGATGAATCCGTGCGCGGCGGCTTCCAACTGGACGGCTTCGATCGATGCCCTGGGTGGCACGCCGGGCAGCATTAATTCGGTTAATGGCCAAAACGAATCGCAGCCTAAAGTGGAGCGTATCAGCATGTTTTCCAACTACATAGTGCAGCTTTGGTTCGACCAACAAATGAATCCGGCCACTTTGATGGATGTGAATCATTTCTATGTTAATGAAATCGGGGCGCACCCAACATACGCCAACATTAATCCAATGGATGCCACCTTCGTGGAACTCGAATTTGATTACGGTTTTGAAGAAGGCGTAATTTATTCCTTGATTATCAACGATGTGGAGAATTGCATTGGCAACAATATTGAACCAGATACGAAAGTGCAGTTTGGCATTCCGAATGAAATTGCAGAAGGCGAAATCCTCATCAATGAAATCATGTTCGACCCGATTGCACCAGGCGTGGATTATGTGGAATTGTACAATCATTCCGATAAAACCTTCGACCTCAGCAATTTAATGTTGGGTGTGATAAAAGAAACTTTCCCTAATCCAGCCGATACGACTTTGAAGGAAATCGCTGCGGACAGCCGTCTGTTCTTGCCCGGAACTTACGTTTTGCTTTCGACAAACAGTCAGATTGTGGGCGAGCAATATGAATGTTCAACGGAGAATTTCGTTGAGATGGCTTCATTCCCAAGCTATGCCAACGCTGGCGGAACGGCGATTCTGATGAGCAAGGATGGCACCATGATTGACCAAATGTATTTCACCGAAAAGATGCATTATCCGCTGATTAAGGTGACGAAAGGCGTTGCTTTGGAGCGTGTTTCGTTTGACATTCCATCTGATGATGCCGGCAACTGGCATTCGGCAGCCGAAAGCGTTCATTTCGGCACACC
>CALBNP010000162.1 GCA_937896505.1 uncultured Bacteroidales bacterium
TAGAGCAGATGCAAATCCTTGCCGTCGCAATAGACCTGATAGATTGAGTCGGCACTCAAGACCTGCACATTGCCGAAAACATCGCGATACAGCTCTTCATATTTCTGCGCCAAAGGGCACTGCGAAATGGTGTCCTGTTCAAGACTCAAATGCAACAAATTCGATTTTGCACCCGTGCTCGTAATGGCATAAATGCCATCCGAACCCACCAAATAGTCAATCACCCAGACGATTTCATTGTCGTAAGCCAATTGTGGCATATTGGCCGTAACCGTCACTTCCTGAATGTTTTCCACCTTGTTTTTCAAGGTTACGACAGTCTTGTAGACGCCTTTTTCATCGGCCTGCAACTGCTTTGGATCCATTTGGACGGCTTTCCTGTCATAGCCGACGTGCGAAAACACAAGCGTCGACGCCGATTTCAAATCGACCCTGAAAATGCCGTTTGCATCGGTAATGGAGAGCAACAGATTCTGTGAATTGTAAACGCCAACGCCTTCAACACATTCGTTTTTCGCGTTGACCACAATGCCTTCCAACTTGAAGGCGACATTCTTTTGGGCAAAAGCGGAAATACCTGCAAAACCCAGTAAACACAGAGTAAAGAGTAATTTCTTCATAGTAAATAAGTTTAAGGATTAACAACTTATTTGCTACAAAAATTGCGCCAAGAATCAATACTTTAGCCCAGAAAAATCACCGGTTTTCTTCCTTGGAAAACTCAGGATGCAATTCCGCGAACTTCCGCTCATATTGGCGGATGCGTCCCAAGGATTGTCGCGTCCATTCCAACAGAATCTGCTGACGGTCGTCTTCTTTGAGATGCCACGGGATGGTTTCCGAAGCATGAAGCCGGTTGGTCAGCGAATAAAGCAACAATGCAGCCGAAACGCTGATATTGTAACTTTCTGTAAATCCAAACATTGGAATGCGGACGTGCATGTCGGCATGTTCAACGGCATAATCTGAAAGACCCAACTTTTCGGTACCAAACACCAAGGCAATCGGCTCATCAAGCGGCAAAGTGTCCGGAGTGAAATCGTCGCGATGCGGACAAGTTGCCACAATCTTGTAACCTTCAGCATGAAGCTTGTCGAAAACCATTGGCGTATTGAATTCCTTTTCGTTATAATGATGTAAATCAATCCATTTCGTGCTTCCCAACACGACATCAGGGTTGACATCATATTGGTAGTTGTTCTCAACGACATGGACATCTTGGATGCCTCTCAACTCACAGCTGCGCATCACCGCGCTTGCATTGTGGGCTTGGAAAATATCTTCGAGCACCACAGTAAGGTGTTTCGTGCGGTATTGCAGCACTTCATCGAAACGCTGTTTGCGCTCATCTGTAAGGAATTGAGTCAAAAAATCGAGGTATGCTTTATCGCGTGTTGTCATCATTTCTTTCTTTTTGGGCTGCAAAATTACAACATAATACAATATCAATCAAGTCATTACAAGATAAAATAAAATTATGAAACCAAAAAAGCACAATTTTAGGAGTTTGTATGATAAAAATCCGTACTTTTGCGACTCGAAAATTTTGAATCACTATGGCACAAAAGAACGTAAATCAAGAAACAGACGAAAGACTCGGTAACGTTGAAGAAGCATTAAGCACCACCGAAAAATGGATTGAAGACAACCAGAAGACTTTGTGGATTATTTTCATCGCAGTATTAGTCGTTGCCTTTGGCATCTATGGCGTCAGCAGATACAACAAGAAACGCAACGAGACCGCCAGCTCGCAAATCTTCAAGGCACAACAATATTTCGAGAACGAACAATACGAAAACGCCCTTAACGGCGACGGTAACAATCTCGGCTTCCTGGATGTCATCGACGACTATGGTTCGACAAAGACCGGCAAACTTGCAGCCTATTATGCAGGCATCAGCTACATGAAGTTAGGCAACTACGAAGAAGCCCTCAACTACCTGAAGAAATACAACAACAACGACCAAGTGCTCAGCGCTATGGCTCTCGGTGCCATGGGCGACTGCTACATGGAGCTTAACGACCTTCAGAGCGCTGCCTCCTATTATGGCAAGGCCGCTGCCAAGAACCCTAACGAATTCACTTCACCAATGTTTCTGATGAAGCAAGGTTTGACCTACGAAATCCTCAACGACTACGCTAAGGCTCTCAACGCTTACCAAACCTTAAAGAAAGACTTCCCGAACAGCACCGAAGCTTTCGAAGTCAGCAAGAACATTGCCAACATGCAAGAGAAAATGAAGTAATTCACCTTATAGAAAACAAAAAAAGCCTGGCTCAATGAGTCAGGCTTTTTTGTTTAATACATTCTCGGTCAGTTCAATCCCTTTTGCCGAACCACCTCGAAGCACACGATACCCGTTGCCACACTCACGTTAAGCGAATCGATGTCGCCCGGCATAGGAATCATCAAATGCTGGTCGAGACGTTTCATATAGGCTGGGCTGATGCCGTCTTCTTCCGACCCCATCATTATGCAAAGTGGACCTGTGAGATCAGCCTTCCAAAGACTTTCGGTGGCCTTCTCAGTGAAACCAACCACGCGCAAGCCACTGGCTTTCAGGAAATCCATGGCGTCCTTCATGTTCTCCACACGACACACGTTGATAAGCGAAAGCGCGCCAGCCGATGTCTTCATGGCATCGCCGTTAATCAACGCCGAACCACGCGATGGAATCACGATGGCATCAACACCTGCAGCGTATGCCGTACGGGCTATGGCTCCGAAGTTTCGCACATCGGTAACACGGTCGAGCATCAAGAACAGAGGATCGCGTCCCTCTTCGAAAACCATCTGCACGACCTTCTCAAGCGGTTGATATTCAATCGGGCAGATGAAGGCGATTACTCCTTGGTGGTTTTTACGCGTCAGTCGGTTCATCTTCTCCATCGGAACATATTGCACCGGAACTTCGTTAGCGCGGCAATAATTCGCAATCTCGGATATCTCAGGCGAGCGCGTTCCAGCCTGGATGAAAACTTTCTCGATTTCCTTCTGCGAGCGAATCAATTCCGACACGGGATGCACCCCAAATATCATGTTGTTTTTGTAGTTGTCTTCCATCTTGAAAAATTTGCGACAAAATTACATTATTTTCCCTATTTTAGCAAACGCTTATAATAACGCAAATTCAAATCAACAACTTACTTATTATGAACATTTTAAATTCTTTCAGACTCATATTGCCAGCCATTTTATCCTTTGTCGGACTATCGTTGGCAGCACAAAACATCGCTCCACAGCCAATCTCAGGGAAGAATGCCACCAAGGACTACATTCAGGAGAACCTCATCTACCCCACCACCGACCTCGAAAATGGCAACAGCGGAAACGTGGTCATTTCCATGCATATCGACAAGGAAGGCAAGGCTTCGCAATTCGCCGTGAAATCGACCTTCAGCGAAGAAGCATCACCTATCGCCATGCACCTCGTCAAGACTATCTTATGGGACCCTGCCACACACAACGGAGTCGCTATCGAAAGCGACCACGACTACACAGTTGAATTCTCAGCCAAAAGCTACAAGCGCTACTGGAAACGCCATGAGCGTTACGGATTTGAAGCCGCCATGGAAGCCGATAGTTCATACGTCATTTACGAAAACCGCCAGCTGGAGGAATCACCCCGATTCAACTTAGCCGATGGAGAAAATCTGCCACAATACATTTACAGCAACTTGAAATACCCTGCGGAAGCCAAAGAACGTGAGATTCAAGGCACCGTCCGCATCGAATTCATTATCGAGACCAACGGAAACGTTTCAAACATCAACATTATCAACTCGGTAGGTGGCGGATGCGACAACGAAGCCATCCGACTCATCAAAGAGACACACTGGATTCCCGGAACGAAAAACGGGAAATACGTCCGTTGCCACAGTATGCAAGACATCACCTTCAGCATCGGAAACCGTAATTTCCAAGACGGAAACAGTTATTAAAAAGACAATCAATCAAATTATTATCAATATGAAAAAAGTATTCTTTACAATCATGCTGGTCACAGCAGCGATCATGGCTTTCGCACAAGAAGCCCCCACGAAAGACACCTGTTATTGGACCCACAAAGGTGACATCGGACTCAACGTTTCGCAAAGTGCATTCTGCAACTGGTCGGCCGGTGGGCAAAACGCCCTGGCCTGGCAAGGCCTGCTCAACTACGACCTCAACTATGCCAAAGACAATTTCAAGTGGGACAACTCATTGAAGCTTGGTTTGGGCTACAGCTATTTCGATTTCAAGAAAAAGCCCATCAAGACCGACGATAAGATTGAGTTCACCTCTTTGGCCGGCCTGAAAGCCACCGAACACCTTAACTACAGCTTGGAACTGGCCTTCCGTTCGCAATTCGCTCCTGGCTACGACTATGCCATCGATTCCGTACATGCCATCTCAAGATTCCTTGCTCCCGCATACATCACCCTAGGTCTTGGTGCCGAATGGACGCCTAACAAGCACTTCTCCATCAACTTCGCCCCTGTGACTGGCCGTGTCACCATCGTCAACGACTCGTTGCTCGCTGAAGTCGGAGCTTTCGGCGTCGAGCCTGGTTATTTCAACCCTAACGACAGCACACAATGGATTCCTGGCAAGAGAGTACGCTACGAATTTGGTGCACGTGCCGTCATCAAGTTCAACTATCCCTTGGCCCACAACATCGATTTCGACACCAAGTTGGAACTCTTCTCCAACTACCTCAATCACCCTGAACGCATTGACGTTGACTGGCAGAATTCACTCGTCATGAAAATCAACTCATGGCTCAACTGCAGCATCAACACGCATCTTATCTACGATTACGACGTGCCGTTCTACACACCCGAAGGCACTCTCATCAAAGGCTCAAAAGTGCAATTCAAGGAAGTGCTCAGTTTAGGCATCATGTTCAAACTGAAATGAAAATAGGCATTCTCTCCGACACCCACGCCACGCTTATCCCACAGATTTTCAGTTTCTTCAAAGACGTGGATGAGATTTGGCATGCGGGCGACATCGGCAACATCGAAACTGCCGAACAGTTGGCCGCCTTCAAGCCTTTGCGCGCCGTTCATGGCAACGTCGATAACCACATCGTGCGCTTGCAATATCCTGAAGACCAGTTCTTTCACGTGGAAGACGTGGATGTCTATATGACCCACATCGGCGGCTATCCCGGAAAATACATGCCCGAAGTGAAATACATTCTGGAGCAGAAAAAACCGCAACTTTTCATCTGCGGGCACTCGCACATCCTTAAAGTGATGAACGACAAAAAGCTAGGGCTTCTTCATATCAACCCAGGTGCGGCGGGAAAGACCGGATTCCACAACAAGATCACCATGATTCGCATGACCATCGAAGGCAAGGACTTCAAGGACATGGAAATATTTGAGATTGAACGGAATAAGACGTTCTAACCAACGTAAGTCCAGTATTATAACAAGTTTCTGAAGGCTACTGAGCAGAGCCGAAGCAAGCTGTAATCCCTATACACAGAAATCAATACAGCATCCCGAAAAGCCAAAGCGGGATTTTGTTGTCGAAACCCGTGTCAATGTTATCACGGACAACGAAACTATTTTCTATTCCAGCTATCTGCTTGTAAGTCTTATGCCGACCGCCTACTTCAAACAGATATTTTCCATCCACAAGCAAATCGCCTTTCTGTGACATACAGATGCGATGGCTGAATGAAACCATATTCGCAAAAAAAGTCTCACGCATCGTGCCCTTGTCAACTTCATCGGACAGGGCATACATGACGCAAGTGTTGTCGAACAGTATTTTTTCAGGCTTCTCAATGGCTTTCAGGCCACCGTTTTCACCATAAAGCCGACGGATCAACTCGGCACGCTGCAGCAGGTCAAGCATCTTGTAGAGCACCTCGCGGGAACAGCCTAATATCGAACATATTTCCCTAATGTTCAACGTATATGGATTTTGTCCCGACAAAATCACAAGCAAGATCTTCGTCTTATAGACCGATTCATACTCGATTGATTTCTCAACCGAAGGAATCTCGGTTTGAATAATGCTATTGATTACAGTTTCAAGCCGTTCGGCAAAGCCGTCACCCTCTTCACGGTAAAATGGATAATAGCCTTTTTCAAGGTATTTTTCAAAATGACCGAGCACCGGAATCTCATTCGTACATTGTGCAGCAATCAAATCGTGTCGCTTCAGAATGTCTTCTAATGTGATTGGCTGCCAGTTGCTTGCGCCTTCAAGCAGCAGGTATTCGCGGAAACTCAAGCCTCGCATCGTGTATTGCCTGCAGCGTCGGCCAAGGTCCGACTCGCTCTCCTCAAGTTTCAGCATCGATGAGCCAGTTATCACGACTTTCAGTTTCGGGAAACAATCGTATATCTCTTTAATTTGTTGATCCCAACCACGATATTTGTGAACCTCATCCAAGAAAAGGTGCGACATGCCATGCTGAACCATGTATTCAGCAACCTCCACAATGGAATGGGTAGCAAAAAAAGAGTTGTCGGCAGAAGCGTAAAGCACCTGACGCGGGTCGGGAAAAGACTTGCGGATATGCTGAAGCAACAAGGTCGTCTTTCCAATGCCTTTCGGACCTTTTATCATAATGAGACGGTTGTCCCAATTTATCTGGTCATACAAATATCTTGTGAAGCCCATTGGGGTTTCTTCAAGCAGATGAAGGTAGATGTTATGAAGTTTAGCTATCATTTTTAATATTGCAATATGATTTTTCTTTCAAAAAGTAAGATTACAGTCTTACTTTTATGGCACAAAAATATATATTTATTCTTAATATTACCGCATTTGCAATAAAAAAAAATGAATGCAACAATAGATTTTTCGACCTGGTATGATAGATGTAATTTGGCTAATCACATTGATGACGAAGTTTCTCTGCCCCATCAAGGATAGCTTCTGTAACAAGCTCGTCTATTACTTCTGTAATTCTCTAATTCTTGACAAAAGATTAACGGATTCTATCCGTTGAACGTACTTTCTTGATGTCTTTTCTCAATCCCGTGGCGCCAAGCAAGACGAAAATCAAGGCGGCCAAAGGCAAGAAGGCACCTGCCTTATATTCCGGTTGAGTCACATTGATCGACATTCCCACGGCACGAATATAATAGGTGAAAACCAGAGCAATCCAAGCCACGATAACTACAAGGTCGATGCGGGCAATGCGATGAAGTGTCACAAAATCGCTGATTTTGATAGCCTTATGCAAACCGAAAGCCAAATAACCACTCAGAAGCAAAGCCGTAACCGTAAGCACCAAAACCGGCAAGGCATACCACTTGCCAAAAGGAACCTCACCATCGGGAAGAAGCGATTCTACACCGTATGCATTGAACCGTAAAATGTTGATTTCTCCTAAATATTCAGCCAAAGGCATAAAGAAAAGCAAGGCAAACAAGATTGCCGCAACGAAAAAAAAGATAGATTGTAATCTTTGTGACATGATTTTAATGTTTATTTCGGCTGCAAAGATACAATTTTAGGGAAAAAAAACTTGCAGGTTAAAGGAAAATATCTACCTTTGCAGCGCTTTTCGAAGCCGTAATTGACTAAAACAAAAAGCATTCCAACGAAAATTATTGTATTACGATTTGTGTTCCTATGAGGAATTCTTAAATCCAATCTTTATGTATAACATCTTTGAACTTAACGACAAGTCATTAGAAGACTTGAAAGTCATTGCCATAGAAATGGGCATTGACGACGAAGGCATGGACCGCTCAACATTGATTTACGCCATCATCGACCATCAATCGGACCATCCGACACCTCAAAAGAGCAACAAACCTTCAGAACCACAAAAAAACAAGGCACAAAAGGACAACAAGCCTAACAAGAAAGAACGCAAAAGCAAGAAAGCCGAAGCACAACCGACAGAAACCGAAACCGTAGAGAAAAAAGCGGAAGTAGCTGAAACAGAACCATCGTCAAATTCTGACGAACAGAAAGCGAAACGCGGGAAGAGACCTCGCATCGCACAAAATGAAAAATCCGAGGCACCCGAGAAAGCTTTTTCCACCAAATCAGATAAGCCTGTCGATCCGAAAAACAAGGAGAAGAATGTTGAGATAGCAGCTCCTAAAAAAGAGCCTGTCGTTGCAATGGAGCCTCAAGAAGTGGCAGAAATGACACGTCAAGAGGAACCCGCAATGGGCGAAAACCGCAAGCAAAAGCGCAAACGCATTGAGCGCCAAGCCAAGGAAAACGAAGCATCGGCTCACGTTGAGGAACCTAATATTGAATTTGACGGCGACCAAGTCGAAGAGATGCAAGCCCCTGCAAAACAAGATGCCGTTGAGGAAATGACGAGCCAGGAACCTACGAAACCCGTCCAAAAAGAAGGCAAAGAAAAGCACCAAGAAAGAAACGAACAGCAGGCCCAACAACAAGAGAAGTTTGTCAAGCCAGAAAGAAACCAGAATGACGACTTGCTCAACCAGTTTGACTGCAACGTGCAAGCGGAAGGTGTGCTTGAAATCGCCAACGACGGATGCGGTTTCCTGCGTTCAGCCGACTACAACTACCTGCCTTCGCCTGACGACATCTACGTTTCGCCTTCACAAATCAAACTGTTTGGCCTCAAGACTGGCGACACCATCTTGGGAACCATCAGGCCACCCAAGGCTGGCGAAAAATTTTTCCCATTGGTGAAAGTCGATTACATCAACGGGCGCCGTCCGGAAGAAGTGCGCGACCGTATCGGTTTCGACTACCTCACACCGCTTTTCCCTAACGAGAAATTCAAGATTACCGGACACCAAGGCGGCACCATCTCCACTCGTATCATGGATATGTTTGCCCCTATCGGCAAAGGCCAGCGTGGTTTGATTGTGGCTCAGCCAAAGACCGGTAAGACGGTATTACTCAAGGAAGTAGCCAATGCCATTGCAGCCAACCATCCGGAAGTATATCTTATCATCTTGCTCATCGACGAACGTCCAGAAGAAGTCACCGACATGCAACGCAGCGTGAATGCCGAAGTCATCGCTTCCACATTCGACGAACCTGCATCGAAGCACGTCCAGATTGCCAACATCGTTCTCGAAAAGGCCAAGCGACTGACCGAATGCGGCCACGATGTCGTCATCTTACTTGACTCCATCACCCGTTTGGCACGTGCCTACAACACCGTTTCGCCTGCATCGGGCAAGGTGCTTACTGGCGGCGTGGAAGCCAACGCATTGCAAAAGCCAAAACGCTTCTTCGGTGCAGCCCGTAAGATCGAAAACGGCGGCTCGCTGACCATCCTCGCTACTGCCCTTATCGACACAGGCTCGAAGATGGACGAAGTCATCTTCGAAGAATTCAAAGGCACTGGCAATATGGAACTGCAACTCGACCGCCGCTTGTCGAACAAGCGCATCTTCCCAGCCATCGACATTGTGGCATCGGGTACACGCCGCGACGACTTGCTGGTTGACGAACGCACTTTGGCCCGCGTTTGGGCATTACGCACTCACTTTGCCGACATGACTCCTGTCGAAGCTATGGAATTCCTGAAAGACCGCGTCGCAAAAACCGTAAGCAACGAAGAATTTCTGATGAGTTTAGACAAATAAGGAACAACACAAAAGCATTCTATCTTACCTTCACTTACACAACATGAAAAAAGCATTGTTTATAATCATTGCGTGGTTTTGCGTCACCACCATCAATGCGCAGCAAGACTCGATTATCTTCAGACAGATTGAAGAGGCTGGCAAATCCATCCAAAGCATGGAATGCCATTTGCGCAACACGATGACGCGCCCCTACGAACAAGTCGAAAAGGAAGGAAACATAAAGTACCTTGCCGCAAACCAGATAGCAGCTAATTTCGATGGTGGAGAATATGTTCTCATGAGCGGAAACAAGATGAAAATCAAACTCGGCATTTTCAACAACACTTTCCGCACCGACCGCAATCCTCTCATCAAGCCTATCAGCCGAATGCTGGTCAATGCCATTAGCGGCCAATGCCGAACCATTGCAGAGGAGAACAATTACAATATCTCCCTAACGGAAGACACACAATCCTACCTTGTCACACTCACAACGAAAAAGAAGAAACTTTTGGGAATTGGCTACAAACAGGCCGTGTTTGAATATAGGAAGGACAATATGCGTCTCAAGAGCATTCTTCTCATCGACTACAAGGACAACCACGACCTCTATTCTTTCGAAGATCAGGTCTTTGACCAACCTATCGACGAAAATGCGTTCAAACTATAACGGAGTTCTCAATTCCAGATTTCCTTCAATTCATCGGTTGTCAATCCGTTGAAATCGCCAGAACTCATTAAGGCGGCAACCACATTATCCTTTCTGCCCTGCTCCAACATGGCCAGCAGGGCAGCTTTGTTGTGGACCACCTTTAAATCACTGCGTCCAAAACCTTCAACGATGCGCTCGTCAGGCATCAACTCCAGCTTCTTGATGGCAACAGCGTGTGGGTCGTAGAACACGATGGCTTGGTCGGCCTGTTTCAAGGCATCACGATAATGGTCGATGAAGACTTCGCTGAGGCTGCTATAAGTGTGCAATTCAAAGACTGCGATGAGATACTTTTCGGGATATTGCTCGCGGAGTGCTTTCACCGTAGCCGTAAGTTTTGAAGGTGCATGGGCGAAGTCGCGGAACACGAAATTGCCATTACTTTCAAACAACAGTTCAAGTCGGCGGGCCGCCCCTTTGAAACTGCCGATGGCTTCATAGAACTGCTCGTCGGTGACACCCAACTGCTTGCAAACCAGTCTTGCCGCATTGATGTTTTTCATATTATGGGTGCCAAAAATGCCGACCTCTCTCCTACTTCCGTCGGGCAAAATCAAGTATGTTTTCACGCCATCGTTTTCCGAAAAGTGCGGACCATAGCCAAAAGTCGGGCAAGCAGCGGTTTGTGCAATCTTTTCGGCTTCCACATCCGTGCCATCATAAATCAGGCAGCCACCCTTCTCGATGGTACGGACAAAGATTCTGAACTGTTCGAGATAGTTGTCGAAAGTAGGAAACACATTCACATGGTCCCAACCTATACCACTGATTACCGCGATGTTAGGATGATAGTGATGGAACTTTGGCACGCGGTCGATAGGTGAAGTCAGATACTCATCGCCTTCCATGACCATATATTTGGCCGTTTCGCTGAGGCGCACCATCACGTCAAAGCCTTCAAGCTGTGCACCCACCATGAATTCGGCCTCGATGCCGACCTGTTTCAGCACATGCAAAATCATCGAAGTGATGGTTGTCTTGCCGTGACTCCCACCGATGACGATGCGCGTCTTGTCCTTGCTCTGCTCATAGAGATACTCGGGATAAGAATACACTTTCAGTCCCAGTTCCTGCGCACGGACCAGTTCAGGATTATCGATACGGGCATGCATACCGAGGATGACAGCATTATAGCTGTTATCGAGTTTTTCGGGATACCAACCCCATTGTGGAGGCAAGATGCCCTCGTTGGCGAGGCGCGACTTGGAAGGCTCGAAGATTTCGTCGTCAGAGCCAGTTACATCATAACCCTTGCGGTGCAAGGCGATGGCGAGATTGTGCATGGCGCTCCCGCCTATAGCGATAAAATGTACTTTTTTCATTACTTATAATTTGCCCACAAAATTAGCATAAAAAAAGCCGCTCTCGCAAGCAACTCGAATTATTTTCAGATTATTTCTCCATAACAGTCGAAATAGTCGGCCTGGGTGATTTTCACTTGATAGAACTGCCCGATTTCAAGGTCAACATCGGCAGGGATGAGAATTTCGTCATCAACTTCGGGCGAGTCGTATTGCGAACGGCCAACGTAATAGTCGCCTTCCAAGCGGTCAAGCAGCACATTTTCAACCTTTCCGACACGCATTCCGTTGATTTCCAAAGAGATGTTTTGTTGAATCTCCATCAGTCTATCCACACGTTCTTGTTTCACCTCGTCAGGAACATCGTCTTCCATCTCGTAAGCCGGCGTTCCTTCTTCTGGCGAGAATGCGAAAACACCCGCACGTTCGAAACGCATGTCTCTGACGAACTGACAAAGCTCTTCAAAGTCGTCTTCTGTCTCACCTGGGAAACCAACAATGAAGGTAGTCCGGAAAGCGATGTCAGGCACATGTCTGCGCACATTCTCCACAAAACCAATGGTTTGCTGACGGTCAACACCGCGACGCATGGCTTTTAGCAGATGCGTGCTAATGTGCTGCAAAGGCAAGTCAATGTAATGGCAAATCTTCGGATTTTCACGCATCAGGTCGAGCAACTCATCGGGGAAGCCCAACGGATAACCATAATGGAGGCGAATCCACTCGTAACCGTCAATCTTGCAAAGTTCGTTCACCAACTCGACAATGCGCGACTTTCCATACAAGTCGATGCCATAATAGGTCAAGTCTTGAGCGATGAGAATCAGCTCTTTCACGCCTTTCTTGGCCAATTGCTTCGCTTCCTCAAGCAGATTTTCCATCGGGACCGACACATGACCGCCTCTAATAAGAGGAATGGCGCAAAACGCGCAGCGACGATTGCAGCCTTCCGAAATCTTCAGGTAGGCATAATGTTTAGGCGTAGAAAGTACACGACGCGAGCAATAATCAGCAGGCAGTTCTTCTTTCAAGATGTCGGCGGCAATCAGGTTCACGCTTTCGACGCCATAGAAGCCATCCACCTCTTGGATTTCCTCTTGCAGTTCCTTACGAAAGCGTTGCGAGAGGCAACCAACGACATACAATTTACTGATTTTATTCTTCTTACGAAGTTCAGCATATTCGAGGATACAATCTATTGATTCTTCTTGCGCATCACCGATGAAGCCACAAGTATTGATAATAACCACATCGGCCTTTTGGTCAGAGTCGTGACGGATAAGGTATTTGTGTTCCAACAAAGCCGCCAAATGCTCCGAATCGACCTTGTTTTTCGAGCAACCGAGCGTGATGATATTCAGAATAGGTTTTCTCATTCGAAAAGACTGTCAACAAAAGCTTTTCTGTCAAAAATCTGGAGATGGTCGATACCTTCACCGACACCGATATATTTTACCGGAATCTTGAATTGGTCGGAAATGCCGATAACCACACCGCCTTTTGCCGTGCCATCCAACTTCGTCAAAGCCAATGCATTGACTTCAGTAGCAGCCGTAAACTGTTTGGCCTGTTCGATAGCGTTTTGGCCAGTCGAGGCATCCAGCACAAGAAGTATTTCGTGCGGGGCATCAGGCACTACCTTTTGCATCACGGTCTTGATTTTGGTCAGCTCGCGCATCAGGTTCACCTTATTATGCAAACGGCCAGCCGTGTCGATGATGACCATGTCAGCATCTTGAGCCACTGCCGACTTCACCGTATCGAAAGCCACCGAAGCGGGATCGGCACCCATGCCCTGCTGGACAATCGGCACACCTACCCTTTCGGCCCAAATCTGCAACTGCTCGACAGCGGCAGCGCGGAAGGTATCGGAAGCGCCGAGAACGACTTTCTTGCCCGCCTTCTTGAAATTGTAGGCCAACTTACCGATAGTCGTCGTCTTTCCAACACCATTGACGCCAACCACCATAATCACATAAGGCTTCTTGTCGGCAGGAATCTCGAAGGTGGTGCCATCGCCACAATCGTTTTCTTGCAACAACGCCATAATTTCCTCTTTCAAGATGCTGTTCAATTCGCTGGTACCCACATATTTGTCGCGGGCAACGCGAGCCTGGATGCGGTCGATGATTTTCAAGGTAGTTTCCACACCCACATCGGAAGTGATGAGGATTTCCTCAAGGTTGTCGAGCACCTCGTCATCGACGGTCGATTTGCCAACGATGGCTTTGGTGAGTTTCGAGAAGACGCTGGTCTTAGTTTTCTCCAACCCTTTGTCGAGGTCTTCTTTCTGTTCTTTCTTTTTGGTAAGGAATGAGAATAAGCCCATTATTATAATTTTAATAAACGCAAAAAAGCTCTTCCATAATAGTTATGGAAAAGCTATAATGAAATGCAAGATGGTTTAATTATCTCTTTGCGAGGAATTCCTGAACTTTGTCAGCAGGAACTACAGTCTCTTCGAAATAGTAAGCGCCAGTCTTTTCAGAACGCTTCATTCTGATAATCTTGCTAAAGGTTTTATCTAAGCTACGAAGGGTAGCAACAGCTTTTTTTGCCATAACTCTAAATTATTTAATCTCTCTGTGGAGAGTCATTTTCTTAAGGATTGGGTTATACTTCATCAACTCCAGACGATCGGGAGTGTTCTTCTTGTTCTTCATGGTGAAATACCTTGAAGTGCCAGGCATGCCGCTGGCTTTGTGTTCGGTGCATTCGAGAATGACCTTAACGCGTGCGTCTTTCTGTTTCTTTGCCATTGTTTAACTTCCTTTCAAATTTGGCTGCAAAAGTACATATTTTTTCTTTACGGCCAATGGATTTCTCGAAATTTATTTTCCTTCAATGACTTTATTCACAATTTGCAGTATTTCAGCTTCTTGCTTGATAGCAGCGGCTTCGATGTCGGCAGCTTCTTTCAGAATCTGAGCCTTGAAGGCTTCATCTTTCAGTGATGCAGCGTTGATTTTCACGTTCAAGTGAGCACCCATCACGGCACTACGAGCGCACAATGCACCGACGCCAGCATCGGATACAGAATTTGGATTGCCGATTTCAGCCATGGCGCGAACCACCTCAAAAGCGCTATAGGCAGCTTTCATGGTACGGAAAGGCACCTCAGTAGCATACTTTGTAGCATCTTGGATGGCCTTCGAGCGGGCAGCCTTCTCTTCATCGGTCTTCTTCGGCAAGCCGAAAGCAGCCATGATGGTATTGAAAGCATTGGTGTCTTCGTCAACCAAATCAAGCAGTTCGTCCTTCACAGCCTGACCCTTGACAGCCCATTCCGAGAACTCTTCCCAACGGTCGTCCCAACCTGGCTTGTGCGACGAAAGGTTGGCCACCATGGTAGCGAGCGATGCACCAAGAGCACCCATGTAAGCGGAAATGGAACCGCCGCCTGGAGCCGGGCTTTCGCTTGCGGTTTCGTTGGCAAAACCTGTGCAGGTCATATCGACGAGTTTCTTTTGCGAATGGTCTTCAATCAGATATTCAATGACCTTTTCCTTTGGATCGAAAGGTTTCAGGTCATCGAGGCCCATCGACTTGATGGCGATCTTCATGATTTCCTCTTCGCTGACGCCGAGCGAACGCTGCTGCTTGGCGAGATAGAAACGACCGGCATCCATCAGCACCTTCTTAGGAATCAAGCCGACGATTTCGCAACCGGTGACGCGCACGCCACGGGCGGCAGCCTTAGCGCAGACTTCCTCGAAGCAGACATGAACCGGAGAAACGCTGATGTTGGTAATGTTCATGGAGACTTGAGCGATGCCGTAATCTTCGATGAACCAACCGATTGCCTTGGTGCATTTCAAAGTGCCAGGAATCATGATGGTGTTGCCATTTTCATCCTTCATCGGCTTGTCGGTCACCTTATCGCCCATGCGCTTCGGACGACCCTTTTCGCGGACATCGAAAGCGATGGCGTTGGCACGGCGGGTGCTGGTGGTGTTCAGGTTATAGTTGATAGCGACCAGGAAATCGCGGGCACCGACTTGCGTTGCACCGGTATGAGCCACGTGCTCGTTCCATTCGTTAGGACCGAAATCAGGCTTCCATTGCTCGGAACCGAGGCGCGATGACAACGATTCATATTCACCCGTGCGGCAATAAGCCAAATTGCGGCGTTCAGGACGGAAAGCTGCATCTTCGTAGCAATAAATCGGGATATTCAATTCATTGCCAAGACGTTCGCCCAATTTGTGAGCGTAGGCAACGACCTCTTCCATCGAGATGTTCGACACCGGAATCAGAGGGCACACGTCGGTGGCACCCTGACGTGGGTGAGCACCATGATGCTGGCTCATGTCGATGAGTTCGGCGGCCTTCTTCACCACACGGTAAGCGGCTTCGCAAACAGGCTCCGGTTCACCGACAAAAGTGATGACGGTGCGGTTGGTGGTCATGCCTGGATCGACATCAAGCAATTTGACGCCTTCCACTTTTTCGATTTCAGCGGTCACTTGGTCGATGATGTTCTTGTCGCGACCTTCGCTGATGTTCGGTACACATTCGATAAGTTGTTTCATTGATAGTATGTTATTTATATTATTGATGACTTCAGAGAGACGCGCCATGACGCGTCTTTACAAATAGGCTGCAAAGGTAATGCTTTTTTCGGGACGGAATGAGAAAACGTCAATTCTTTG